>CAZNNK010000417.1:0-6333 GCA_964574085.1 uncultured Coleofasciculus sp. | reverse complement strand
CCCCTTATGACTTGAGCAAGGGGCGAATCACCTACCGACTGCGTAAAAAATAAACATCGTTAGGGCTGATTGATTGGCTTATTTGACGCGAAAACCAAAAAATGATATAATAATGTGCTTGCGTTGTAACTAAAAAACCCATGAAGGTTAGAGCATCCGTCCGCAAAATTTGCGAAAAATGTCGCATTATTCGACGCCGAGGTCGAGTAATGGTGATTTGTCCAAACCCCAAGCACAAACAACGTCAGGGGTAATCTAGAGACTCTATAAGACTCATTTGTAGCACAAAACCAGCAAAAGGGAGAAAAATACCGTGGCAAGAATTGCCAGTGTAGACCTACCTCGCGATAAACGAATAGAAATTGGTCTAACCTACATCTACGGAATTGGTCTATCTCGCTCCAAAGAAATTCTTAGCAAAACGGGTATTAATCCGGATATCCGCGTCAAGGATTTAAGCGATGCTGACGTAGCCACCCTGCGATCGGTGGTCGAGGGCGACTATCAGGTCGAGGGTGACTTAAGGCGCTGGGAAGCCATGAATATCAAGCGTCTCGTTGATATTGGCACCTATCGCGGACGTCGCCATCGTCAAGGGTTACCTGTGCGCGGTCAACGCACCCGCACCAATGCCCGTACTCGGCGGGGTAGACGTATTGCCGTTGCGGGTAAGAAAAAAGCACCGGCGAAGAAGTAAGACGTTGATTCAGTTCACACCCACTACTAAGACAGCACAAATAAAACGATATGCCGCGACCAACTAAAAAAACGGGTACAAAAAAACAGAAACGCAACGTTCCGAATGGAATGGCATTCATCCAGTCTACCTTCAACAATACCATCGTTACCCTTTCGGACACACGAGGCGATGTGGTTTCCTGGGCATCAGCCGGGTCGAGTGGTTTTAAAGGCGCGAAGAAAGGTACCCCCTTTGCCGCTCAAACCGCTGCCGATAACGCCGCCCGTCGAGCCATAGACCAAGGAATGCGTCAAATTGAGGTAATGGTTAGCGGTCCGGGTGCAGGTCGAGAAACCGCGATTCGCGCCTTGCAAGGGGCAGGACTAGAAATTACCCTGATTCGGGATGTCACGCCAATTCCCCATAATGGTTGCCGTCCCCCGAAACGACGCCGCGTCTAGGATCGAGAAATCGGGAACGGGAATTGGGGAGGTTAAACCCAGAGTTTGATTGAGATATACCCTCAATCAAACCTTTAAGTCAGTTGACCCCGCATCCGTCTCGACTCGACACCAAAATCAAGTGTCAGCATCGAGCAAATTATGCCAACCCCAGATACTTTGCTTAGTGCCACTTGTACCAAATTGTGGGTTAGGCGCAACAAAAATTCAAAAGTACTGGCTGAGTGCTTTTGATGGGTTTCTATGAATTAAAGGAGGGAGGTCACTCCGTGGCGCAGTTTCAGATTGAGTGCGTAGAATCCAAAACACTAACGAATCAAAGTCAATATAGCAAATTTGTCCTAGAACCTCTAGAACGCGGTCAAGGTACAACAGTGGGCAACGCCCTGAGACGGGTTCTCCTGTCTAACCTAGAAGGGACAGCCATTACCGCTGTCCGGATTGCGGGAGTCAATCACGAGTTTGCCACGATTGAGGGAATCAGAGAGGATGTCCTGGAAATTCTCCTGAATATGAAGGAAGTCGTCCTCAAAAGCTATACGCCCGGACCCCATATTGGTCGAGTCATGATCACCGGACCTTCAACCGTGCGATCGGCTCAGTTTGACTTACCGTCAGACGTAGAATTTGTTGATCCAGGTCAATATATTGCCACCCTAGCCGATGGTGCCAAGTTAGAAATGGAGTTCCGGATTGAACGAGGCATCGGATATCGCTCGGTTGAACGGGGGCGTGATGAAACATCTTCGGTGGATTTCCTGCAACTTGATGCCGTATTCATGCCAGTCACCAAGGTGAACTACAGTGTTGAGGATACTCGCATTGACGGTTCCCTGGAAAAAGACCGTTTAATTTTAGATGTGTGGACCAATGGCAGCGTGTCACCCCAGGAAGCGCTGAGTCAAGCCGCCAGTATTCTGGTGGATTTGTTCAATCCCCTGAAAGATATCGAGCTGAAACCAGAGCCTGTGGGTGGTCCGGTAGATGTAGATCCCACCAGCCAAATTCCGATTGAAGAACTGCAACTGTCGGTGCGGGCGTATAACTGCCTCAAGCGAGCGCAAATTAACTCGGTTGCTGATCTCTTAGATTATAGCCAGGAGGATCTCCTAGAAATCAAGAACTTTGGTCAAAAATCTGCCGAAGAAGTCATCGACGCCTTACAAAAACGCTTGGGGATTACATTGCCCCACGAAAAATCGGCTAAACCAACTTAAGCATTGTAATTAAATGGCTAATCGTCAACTCGGTTAGCCATTCGATTGAGAAAATTGTTCATTGTTGTGGGATTGTAGAGGAAGAAAAGAAAATGCGTCATCGTCGTCGCGTACCCAAACTGGGAAAACCAACTGACCAGCGTCGAGCGCTGCTCCGCAGCCTAGCGACGGAGTTGATTCGTCATGGTCGAGTCACCACCACTAAAGCCCGGGCAAAAGCCGTGCGCTCCCAAGTGGAAAAAATGATTACCTTAGCCAAAGATGGCTCTCTAGCATCTCGCCGTCAAGCCTTGGGCTATCTGTACGACAAGCAGTTAGTTCATGCTCTGTTTGAAGGGGCAAGCGATCGCTATGGTAATCGTAACGGTGGGTATACTCGCATCCTCAGAACCCTGCGCCGTCGTGGGGATAATGCGGAAATGGCAATCATCGAGCTGGTGTGAACTCAGGTCATGTCCGAGTGCGAGGTTAAGCCAACTCAACGCATCGCCCTGGTAATTCAATACCTGGGTACCAAGTTCTCGGGTTGGCAACGACAACCTCACCATCGCACCGTGCAAGGGGACATTGAGCAAGTTCTGTCCACTGTCGAAGGAAAACCCGTCACCTTACACGGGGCGGGGCGTACTGATACAGGGGTTCATGCCGCTGCCCAAGTCGCCCATTTTAATAGCAGCCGTCCGATTCCGGGGGAGCGGTGGATGCCGATCCTCAATAGCCGACTACCGGAGGATATCCTGATTCGGGCATCAGCCCCCGTCCCCGCCAATTGGCACGCTCGCTTTTCGGCGATTTGGCGTCGGTATCGGTACAGTATCTATACAGATGCTTGTCCCAACCTGTTTGTGCGACCGTTTAGTTGGCATTATTATCACGCTCCCTTAGATGAACATCGGATTCAGGAGGCACTGAATCCACTGCGAGGCAAACACCACCTAGCAGCGTTCCATCGCGCCAACTCGGCACGGCAGCATTCCTGGGTCACGGTTCAGGATACTCAATGTTACCGGAATGGTTCATTTATTCATATTGAAATTCAGGCGGATGGATTTTTATACGGCATGGTGCGGCTCCTCGTCGGCATGCTGGTGGAGGTAGGGCGGGGAAACCTACATCCGAACGAGTTTACTCAACTGTGGGTGAATCAACAGCGGGAACGGATCAAATATTCAGCGCCAGCCAAGGGGCTGTGCTTGTTACGAGTGGGGTATCCTCACTCGCCCTTTCCGCCAAAAACCTGGTTTGATACTCAGCCGACGTTTATCTTGCCCACCGAGACCCCTGCCCAATTGTGTTTAGGTTAACTGTTTACCGTTTGAAGTCATCAAATAAAACTCATGGAAAAAACTTACCTGCCAAATCACGATTCTCTGGAAAAAAATTGGTACGTTATTGATGCCGAAGGTCAACGACTGGGACGATTGGCAACGGAAATTGCCATGATTCTTAGAGGTAAAAATAAACCGACCTATTCCCCCCATATGGATACAGGGGATTTCGTAATCGTGGTCAATGCGGAGAAAGTCGTCGTCACCGGCAAAAAAAGCAGTCAGAAGCTCTATCGCCGCCATTCCGGTCGTCCGGGTGGGATGAAGACGGAAACCTTTGCCCATTTACAAGCCCGTCTACCGGAACGGATTATTGAAAAGGCGGTGAAAGGGATGCTGCCTAAAAATTCTCTGGGTCGTAAACTGTTTACGAAGCTGAAAGTTTATGGGGGAGCAACCCATCCCCATGACGCTCAAAAACCTCAACCCTTAACCATTGACACCATTCCAGGAGAACAAGACTAATGCAAGCAACAGAACCGATGGAAAATCGCGCTGTGTACTGGGGAACCGGTCGCCGGAAATCCTCAGTGGCTCGGGTGCGCCTCGTGCCGGGGACAGGTCAACTGATTGTCAACGGGCGTCCCGGCGATGTCTACTTTAATCTCAATCCCGCCTATTTAATGGTGACCAAATCCCCCTTGGAAACCCTGGGTCTAGAGAATGACTACGACATTTTGGTCAATGCTCACGGCGGTGGGTTGACTGGACAAGCCGATGCGATTCGCTTAGGCGTAGCGCGGGCGCTGTGTGAACTTGACCCGGAAAATCGCTCTCCGTTGAAGATTGAAGGGTATTTAACGCGCGATCCCCGTGCCAAAGAACGGAAGAAATACGGCTTGCATAAAGCCCGCAAAGCTCCCCAATACTCGAAGCGTTAGAATTGGGAGAAGAGAAGACGAATCATCAGGGGTGATTTCGCCCCAAAGGACAAAACTAAGCAACCCTTGCTGAGAGAGGATAGTAACTATGCCAAAACCTGATATTCATCCCCAGTGGTATCCAGATGCCAAAGTCTATTGCAACGGAGAAGTTGTGATGACAGTTGGCTCAACCCAGCCGGAAATTCATGTTGATGTGTGGTCGGGAAATCATCCCTTCTACACAGGAACCCAAAAAATTATTGATACGGAAGGTCGTGTGGAGCGCTTTATGCGGAAATACGGCATGATCGAAGGAAATGCCTCGGAGCAGCAATCGTCTAAAGAGAAATAGCTAGGAAGGTTGAAGTGGATTCAACGGTAGCGGAGCCTAACTCTGAATCGTTAGACTTCGCTCTTCAATGCTTTTTTCGGCTATTTCAATGGAGCGATCGCTGTAACCATGGCGGAAACTTACCTACTCGATAAATTAAAATCGGTTGAACAAACCTTTCACGAATTAACGCGCCGTTTGGCTGATCCGGATATTGCCACTGATCCGGTGGAAGTGCAACGGGTGGCAAAAGCTCGTTCGTCTTTAGAGGAAGTGGTTAGCACCTACGAACGCTGGAAAACCGCCCAGGAGGAACTGACGGGCGCTCGCCAAATCCTCAAGGAAGCCAATGGGGATGGTGAAATGCACGACATGGCAGCTTTGGAAGTTGAGGAACTGCAAACTAAGCTGGAGGAGTTGGAAAAACGCCTGAAAATCTTACTCTTGCCCCGTGATCCCAATGATGATAAGAACATCATGTTGGAGATTCGCGCCGGAACCGGGGGCGACGAAGCCAGTATTTGGGCAGGGGATTTAGTGCGAATGTATTCCCGCTATGCTGAAAATCAGAACTGGCGGGTGAAGCTATTAAGCGAATCCCCGGCTGATATGGGTGGATTTAAAGAAGCGATTCTGGAAATTCAAGGAGAACAGGTTTACAGCAAGCTGAAGTTTGAAGCGGGTGTGCATCGGGTGCAACGTGTTCCGGTGACGGAAGCCGGGGGACGAGTCCATACCTCAACCGCGACTGTGGCGGTAATGCCAGAAGTGGATGATGTGGAAATTGACATTGATCCGAAGGATTTGGAGGTTTCCACAGCCCGTTCGGGTGGCGCTGGTGGACAGAATGTGAACAAGGTGGAAACAGCAGTTGATCTGTTCCACAAGCCAACGGGGATTCGCATCTTTTGTACCGAGGAGCGTTCTCAACTGCAAAACCGAGAGCGGGCGTTGCAAATTCTCCGCGCTAAACTGTATGAAATGAAGCTGCGGGAGCAACAGGAAGCGGTAACCTCGATGAGGCGATCGCAGGTGGGGACGGGTTCGCGATCGGAGAAGATTCGCACCTATAACTATAAGGATAATCGGGTGACGGATCATCGCTTGAGTCAAAACTATTCGCTGAATAGCTTGTTGGAAGGGGATTTGGAGTCTGTGATTCAAGCCTGTATTACCCAGGATCAACAGGAACGTTTGGAGGAGTTGGCAACGTCGGACGAACAAGGGGAATCACTTTTGGCTTAAGGGGTATTGGTCATTTGTTATTCGTCATACTCGCTCTTCTACAAGCAAGCTATATCATTTGCCATTTGGCTCAAATCTAAACGACAAGAGGGCGGGTTTTGTTGTTCCGTTAGTGGTGAAGAGGGCGGGTTTTGTTGTTGCTTTATCGGTGGGAAGGGCGGGTTTTGTTGTTGCTTTATCGGTGGGAAGGGCGGGTTTTGTTGTTGCTT
>CAZNNK010000416.1:0-6336 GCA_964574085.1 uncultured Coleofasciculus sp. | reverse complement strand
ACCAAGGCAGAATTACTGATGGGTAGGTTTGTCTAGGTTTTTAGAAGCGGTGACATGACAGTCTCGTTGTTCCCGGAGGGCTTGACGTATTTCCTGCAATTCGGGTTGATGGGTATCCTCTCTCTGAAGGAAGCGACAGTTTTGACCGAGAAGTTCGGCTTGGGAGTAGCCCGTCATCTGCTCAAAACTCGGATTGACGTAAACAATGGGATGATCAGGGGCTTGAGCATCCGTAATCACGATACCATTACTCGCCGCCGCGATCGCCCGTTCGAGCAGGTGTAATTTTTCTTCGGTCTGTTTGCGGGCGGTGATATCATGAGCAACGGTATAAATTAACCCTTCTTCAACTACTGGCGTTGCACTCCAGAGTAACCACCGATAAGACCCATCTTTACAGCGATAACGATTCTCAAAATTAATCGTGGAAACGCTATTATGCACTAGCTGTTGGGCTTCCCGTTGAGTGGCGTCTTGGTCATCGGGATGGACAAAATTCAGATAAGGTTGACTCAAGAGTTCCGAGATAGAGTAACCCAAGGTCGTTTCCCAAACTGGATTTAACTGTTTAAAATAGCCATCAAACCCAGCAATACAAAGCAGATTCATGGACAGGTTAAAGAAACGCTCCTGTTGATGTTCGGGGAGTTGTAGGGGTGGAGCAATAATTGGGGTATTCCAGTTAATTTTATCAGCATCGCATTGACAGGCGAACTCTAATTGATCTGATGTTGGCTGGGTAGATTGTCCGTTTCCATTCTCGTCCGGAATCAACGCTGAGGATTTAGAGAGGAGAGAGTGGCAAAATTCGTTCTTGTCTTCCCTGCTTGGTTTCTCCTCTGTGTCTTGGTTCTGTCGATTCCGCACCTGTTGGCGGGCGATGGCATAGTGTAGGGAACGGATAAGTTGAGAATTATCGAATTCTCCTTTAATTAAATAATCTTGAACCCCAGCTTGAATCAGTTGCAATGCTAACGCTTCATCCTGTGCCGCACCGAGAACAACAATGGGAATTCTGGCATGGGTTGGACTTTTTTCACTATACTCCTGAAGTCGGGCGATCACATCCAGCCACTGGGCTTCTAAACGATAATCATTTTCTTGGCTCTCCTGAAAGCCTTCTGTCTTCTTTCCCCTTGATATCTGACCCAAATCGAACAAGATAATATCAATTTTATCTTGCTGCAAACGTTCTAGGGCGGCATGAATATTGACCACCCGAATTAGCGATGCCTTCAGGTTCCGATAATTAAGGAAAATGCCTTGAATCTGTTGGGCGGTTTCCGGATCATTTTCCACAAACAAAATTTGCCAAGTTGCAGGATTCATAAGTATTTAAAATTTGCTGGTCATTTGGCATTTTTTTAGTTGAGAAATAATTGGTACTGACAGTTCAGTCGTTCATGGTAGTGTAAACGCTGACGTGATCCGTACATACAGCACAAAATCGATCATTTAGAGAACGGCACGATAGCAGGGTAAAAAATCTCAATAGATGCTTCGTTCAAAACTCAGTGACCCCTGAAAAATACTTCAGTTTTTGATGGCGAACGATAACAGCTACGGGAATATTGCCCGACTCGACCATCAACTTTTAGCCCAAAACCCTAGTATTTTTTAGTTTAACTTATTTTATTACAGCTTATTAACTTAGTACATAATAGCTGTGTAAAAGTTGTATGAACATAAATATTAAGCCATTAGTCATCTATCTCGATGCATATTCTAAAACACAAACCTGTTATGAATTGTTATAAAAAGTTAGGTATTGGGGAAGGAGCAGCAAAATAATGGATGTAGAGCAAGCGCTGATCCTGATCGATCAAAGCCTGCAACCGGAAGGCTTAACCGATATACAAGAACTGATCTTCCGACAATGTTGGCAGGGTAAGAGCTATTATGACATCGCCCAAGAGTTTGATTATGATGCGGGGTACTTGCGGATTGCGGGTTCCCAGCTTTGGCAACAACTCAGCTTGGCTTTGGGAGAAAAAGTCACCAAAGCCAATCTACAGTCAGCACTCAGACGTAGAATGAATGCCAGTCTGCAAGCCTCTATCCTCTATCCACCGCTAACTAAACCCGATTATCCAGGAAGTCCGGTTCCTTACCAATCCCCCTTTTATATCCAACGCCCTCCCATTGAATTAGACGGTTGTGCTGAACTGGTGCAACCAGGAGCGTTACTGCGAATCAAAGCACCAGAACGGATGGGAAAAACTTCACTGGTGGGGTATCTGCTCAATTTTGCTAAAAACCAAGGCTATAAGACTGTTTGCTTGAGCTTTCAACAAGCTGATGATGCGGCGATGAACGATTTAAATAGATTTCTGCGTTGGTTTTGTAAAAGTATTAGTTGGCGGCTGGAATTACCCCCTAAGTTAGAAGACTATTGGGATAGGGAGATAGGCTTGGCAAAGTCAAATTGTACTCGATACTTTGAGCGGTACATATTACCCCAGTGTCATACGCCCCTAGTTATGGCATTAGACGATCTCGATCAACTCTTTATGTATCCCCAGATAGCCAGAGAGTTTCTTCCCTTATTACGAGTGTGGCATGAATATGCCAATGAGTCAGAAACTTGGGAATCGTTACGCACTATCGTGGCTCATTCGACGGAAGTGTATGTGCCACTGAGAGTCAATCAATCTCCGTTTAATGTCGGGTTTCCAATTAGTTTACCGGAGTGGGATGCTCAACAGGTAAAACTGTTGGCACAAGCTTATGAGTTGAACTTGGCGGACAGGGAAATTGAAGACCTGATGGCAATGGTGGGAGGATATCCGTATCTGGTTCAACTGGCTCTTTATACGTTGTATCATGACAATATACCGTTGACGCAGTTATTACAAGAGGCGCTGACATCATCGGGACTTTACAATAGTCATTTGCGACGGTTAGCCAGTTTGATTACGACGCCTCAGTTAGCTGATGCGGTGAAGGAAGTGATGAGTGCGGATGAGACGATTTTAAGTGATTCTTGTTTAGCTTATAAATTAAATAGTTTGGGTTTGATTAAGTTAAAGGATAATAAAGCGATGCCGAGTTGTGAGTTATACCGTCAGTATTTTTGTTCTTAGCGTTATCAGTTGTCAGGTATTAGGTATTAGGTATTAGGTATTAGGTATTAGGTATTAGGTATCAGGTATCAGGTATCAGGTATTAGAAGGGCGATCCGTTTGCACTAATTAACAATTCCAGAAACAGGGCGGGTTCTTTACTACAAACAAGGCTAAGGTTCCTTTACTACGAACAACGAACAATTTCTAAAATTTGTCTTCCAAGCCATTCGCTGATGGGGGGGACAACGGCGTTGCCAAGGAGTCTCCCTCGGCGAGAGTCCATCCGGGAGGAAACCCCATGAGCCGCTCCCACTCTGTCCACGTCAAGTTTCTCGCCACAGAGTATGGGTCGGTCTGAATGACCGCCTTGATGTCGTCCAGATTGGGCACGTAGCGTGGGGCAGATGCTTTTTGCCAAGGTGTACCCGAAGCCACCGCGACGCTGTACCACAAGCGGAGAGTTTGTGACAGTGCCTTGACGAAAATGGGATCGAGTTTTCGCTTGGCTCGATTTTCGCGACGCAGTATCCCTAGACAATTCGCGGCTGTTAGTAAAGAAGTGATAGGCACATTCTGATCTAAAACTTGCGATAAAGAATACTCGGTCTCGGTTGTGGGGTAAGCCCGCATGGAGAGCGTTACACGATATCCATCCCCCCAAATACCCATTCGCTTCCAACGTGTTGGTAACTGTCTCAAGAGCGGTTCCTTGCTCCGCCGAGAGCAATCCCGGCACATTTTCCATGACCAACCATGCTGGCTGAACTTCTCTAACCAAGTCCATAAACCTGAAAAATAGCCCGCTTCTTTCTCCTGTGAGTCCTTGTCGCTCGGTGTTGGCGTGGCTGAGGTCTTGGCAGGGCCATCCTGCACACCATAAATCAGAGGTAGGGATAGTTGTTGGATTGAGGGTCGAGATGTCGTCATGAAGGGGTACGTGGGGCCAATGGCGTTTTAATATCTGTTGACAAAACGGATCTATCTCACATTGAAACACAACCTGCATCCCTGCTCTTTCAAAGCCGAGATCAAAACCGCCAATACCTGCAAAGAACGAAGCAACACGCATGAAACTAGAGATAAAGCCTAATTGTGACCATCATCATAGATGATTGACGGATCAAAATCTACTGTAGACGATTTTCGTCTACAAAACAGTCTAACAGTCGATAATATCTCGACCATTAGGTTTTAAACGGTTAACTGTGGATAAAAAGCAAAACATCAGCGGCTTGAGAATTCGTCAAGTCAGATTACAACGCGGTCTAGATCAGGTTGAATTAGCAGCGGCTTTAAATGTCGATTACGGAGTTAAGTTAGAGCAATCCGATATTTCAGAAATTGAGCGTCAAGTGCGTTGTGTGAAAGACTATGAACTTCATGCCATCGCCGAAGTGTTGGATATCGACCCAGTATGGTTACTGCGGGGAGATAGCTGATGGCTGCAAATCGTAAAAATCGAGGCAGACAAAAGTTTTTATCTCTCGCTCCTGTGAGTGAAGCCGAGGTTCCAGAAAATGTGAGTCGGGAAGAATGGTTAAAACAAGTATGTCAAAGTTTTATCTCTCCCAGCCGAGCGAATAAATCTTATTATCGAGTTCTCTTAGAAAAACTGTGGCCCCCCGGACATGGTATTCCCGGACCTCTTGTACGTGAAGAGCAGTTGAGAGAAGCCATTGAAAATTTCCGTAAAAGCCAACATTCAGGTCACAAACCCTACAAACCTTACGTCGATGTCTTTCGGCGTCTGCGAGAACTCCAAGGGGAAGAAGGAATTACTGGGATTGGACGAGAAGGCAAAACCTATCAACTTGTCAGTTTAACCTTAAGTGAAAAAAGAGTGCCGCGAATCAAGCTGTCTAATTTGGATTGGCAGCAAATTCTGGAGCAATACAACCATAAGTGTGCCGTTTGTGGTCGTTCTGAACCCGATGTTAGATTACAACAGGATCATAAAATTCCCCGAACTAGAGGGGGTGGGAATGAATTGAATAATTGGCAACCTCTGTGTAATGAATGTAACAACTTTAAGAGTACATCATGTCGTGGATGTCAGCTTGAGTGTGAGCAGTGCAGTTGGGCATTTCCTGAGCGGTTTGCTCCACTTCTTTTGTCTTCATATAATATTTTGAAGTTGAGACAGTATGCCACTATGACAAACTCAGATCCTCACGAATTGCTCAATTTAATTGTCAATGAATTCTTTCAAAACAGGTAGGTTCAATGTGAAGAAAATAACTGACGCTAAACTATTCTATTTCACTCAATTTGCCAGAGGTAAAGGGTAAAGGTGCGTTACGCTGCGCTAACGCACCCTACAACGACGAATGACAAATGACAAATGACAAATGACAAATGACAAATGACAAATGACAAATGACAAATTTAACTCGTTTCACTCGATACTACAAAGTGGGTGGGGGTTTAAAGTACAACCATCCTACCTACGTTCAGCGAGCGGCTGATGACCAATTGTATGAAGCGCTGCTAGCAGGAAATTTTTGCTATGTGTTTAACACCAGACAGATGGGAAAATCCAGTTTGCGAGTGCGAACGCTCCATCGCCTCAAAGCTAGGGGGTTCCATGGTGCTTCGATTGATTTAACCAATCTAGGAACTGAGACAATTACGCCTAGTCAGTGGTATCGGGGACTCTTGTATGAATTAGTCGATAAGTTTCCCCAAATCCAAGGGTTTAATCTGAAAACTTGGTGGGATGCTCATGATGATTTATCCCTGATTCAACTATTAAGTCGGTTTATTGATACGGTTTTATTGGTTCATATTCCCCAAGGGAATATTCTGATTTGTATAGACGAAATTGATATCGTTTTAGGGCTGAATTTTCCCACGGATGATTTCTTTGCCTTAATTCGATATTTTTATAATCAACGGTCAGAGACTCCTCGGTATCAGCGGCTCACGTTTGCTTTGTTTGGGGTGGCGACACCGTCGGATTTGATTGCGGATAAAAAACGCACGCCGTTTAATATTGGCAAAGCGATCAATTTGCGCGGATTTCAGATAGCCGAGGTGGAGCCTTTAGCTCAAGGCTTGACCCCAAAAGCTAAACACCCCATGGGGGTTTTACAGCGAATTTTAGACTGGACAGGAGGACAACCCTTTCTCACTCAAAAACTTTGTCAGTTGGTGGCTAAATCTCCAGGGATTATTGGCACAGGTGAGGAAGTGGAAAGCATCGACAAATTGGTGTTAGAACGCCTGCTTTCAAATTGGGAGTTTAATGATGAACCGGAACATCTGCGAACAA
>CAZNNK010000415.1:2821-6340 GCA_964574085.1 uncultured Coleofasciculus sp. | reverse complement strand
GGGGGAGCTATATTACATTTTCTAAATCGTAGGGTGCGTTAGCGAAGCGTAACGCACCTTTAATCTTTAATCAATAGCGTAACGCACCTTTAATCTTTAATCAATAGCGTAACGTACCTTTAATCAATAGTTTGGCATCAATTAAAACCTGTAGCCTGCCGATGAAGGGCGGGTTTTGTTCAGAGGTTATCGGTAAATATCCAAATTAAACGGCTAAACCCGCCCCTACAATTAATATACAATTGATAAACATCAATGACACCTTTCGACTACCGACAAGAACACCAACTGACAGGATAACTTGTCGGTTTATTCCCCCAGGTTAACTCAAACCCCAAACCCTTTAACCTGCCCATAAACACAGGTATAAGTCTCAGCGTCACTCAAGTTCCAAGCCTTCATCATCAGAAGTGTCAGTATCAGTACCCGACTTGCGTTCCTGAAGCTGCAACAGAATTTCTGCGTGAACTTCGCGGGTGATGGGATAGAAGTATGCCAAAATTAACCCACAAAGTAAGAAAATCGTAGGCAATGGACCAACCACTAACCGTATCGCTAGCAATGCTGAATCAGGTTGTTCGGGTATCGGTTGACCGGGTTCGCTACTCAAAAACCCCGCCCAATCTAGCGCTTGTCCCACGAGAAACAATCCTAACGCTAATCCCATTTTTTGCAGGAGTACCATAAACGCATAGAAGATTCCCTCGCGCCGTTGACCTGTATTCAGTTCATCCAATTCAATCACATCGGGTAACATTGACCAAGGGACAAGATAGGCAATGGCAATGCCAAACCCTGCCATGACAAAGAGGAGGTACATTAAACCCACCTGATCCCGTGGTAAAAAGAATAATCCGCCTTGGGCGACAATCCAGGCACTCATCCCCATAAAATAAACTGCCCGTTTACCGACGCGCTGACTCACCCAGTTCCAGACAAAAAGCATCACTAAGGCTACACATTGAACCACTAAAGCAGCGGTAAAATAGGACTCTTGCCCCATCCAGTTAACCAAATAATAGGGAATGATCGCAGCCGTTAACTGAAAGGCTAACCAGGAAAACAGATAAATCCCAATAACATATAGAAACGGGCGATTGCTAAAGGCAATTTTTAGCTGGTCTAAAAAAGGGATTTCGGTTTCATTACTCTCCTCCACCGTTTGCTGCGATCGCCGTTCCCCCGCCGCCGTTGGATCGGTGGTTCCCCACACACACCAATAGGCGGGTAGAACAGACAGAAGTGTACAGATTAGTCCTAAGACTAGATATTGTGTTTGATCATTGGGAATAAATTCAAAGATGACTTGACCCAAGGCTAGGGAGAGAATACTCCCACCAATAGAAAACGCAAAGCGAAAACTATTCAAGCTGGTGCGTTCGTTGTAATCTTGAGTCAATTCCGGCGTTAATGCGGTATAGGGCAAATTGACACCTGTAAACGCCATGTTGAATAAAATACTGACAATCACGTAATACCAGAACAGCGCCCATTGATTGATCGGAGGGACAACCCATTGCAGGAAAAAGAACACACCAAACGGAATACCGGATAAAATCATCCAGGTATGGCGTCGTCCCCAACGGAACCGAGTGCGATCGCTCAATACTCCGACAATAGGATCATTAATCGCATCCCAGATTTTGCCGATTAATAGCACGGTACTGGCTAACCCTGGACTTAATCCAGCCACATTGGTGAGGAAAATTAGAAAGGAGAACGCCAACAGGGTAGCTGTAATCCCCGCCCCCATATCACCCGCGCCGTAAGCCAATTTCGTGGCAAGATTAAGTTTTTCAGTGTGGGGTGGTGTTGGTGAAACTGAAGACTCTGATGGGGCGGTGTTACTCATTGCCGTTTTTTATGACTTAAATAGGAAACTATAACACAACTGATTCAGTTTGACGAATCCTGAGTTTCAGGTGTTTATTGTTTGGCGTCAACCTAATCTATAACTGATTCCCCTATTTTAAATGCAGCTTAGGAGAAAACCTCAGCGCATTTGCAGAACTTGTGTTCTTGTCATCGCTGAGGATTAACTGAAGGATGCGTTTGATATGTTTTTCAATTCAGACGTAATTTTAACCAATCAGGAAAATTTTATTATTTCTCATTGGTTCACAGCTCACTTGTGTCTGTCGCTTGATTCTTCATAATCGTTTCCGCCAAAGCTTGTTTGAGTCGTGTATTACTATTTTCCAGAACTGTAACATGTAAACGATTAGCCGATTCAGCCTGAAGTAAAGCATTCATCGCGCTGTAATACAAATCAGTATCGTAAGTGATCAAAATCAAATCCACGCCAGCGTTAATGGCTTTTACCGTAGCACCCTTTAATCCATCTCGACTGCCATAGACTGCATGCATACTAAAATCGTCTGTAATCAAAATGCCATCATGCTGCCACTGATTTCTGATAATTTGGGTAACAACGGGTTGCGAAAACGATACCGGATGGTCAGGATCAATGGCAATTAATTGGGCATGTCCTAACATAGTAAAGGCATTAGTTTTGCTCATAACTTCCCGAAACGGTATCCAGTCTGTTTGGGTTAATTCTGCTACCGATGTTTTCAATTGAGCATCCTCAAGATGGGTATCCGTATCCACTCGTCCCAATCCAGGGAAATGTTTAATGGTACAGGTTACACCATAATCGGCTAGGGTTTGGCAATACCATAATGCCACCTTAGCCACAATATCTTTATCGGCGGATATGGCTCTCAAGTAAATTTTAGAATATTTATCATCAGGACTGATAATTCCATGATTTAAATCCACAACTGGGGCAAAATTTAAATTAATAGCAATCTCCGACAATTCTTGCCCCTGAATACTAGCATAGCGGATAACATCGTCTTTAGCACTATCGATATCTTTTTCGTCTTGAATAATTGATGATAAGGGGGGTAATTGAGTTAACGGCGGAGATAATCGCGAGACAATACCGCCTTCTTGATCTGTGGCTATCCACAAGGGCGATAACCCCTGATTGGCGCGAATGGCTTGTAACGATTGGATTTCTTGCTGGATTTCATCTGGGGTTTTATTCTGAATATTTCGTCGAGTGATAAAGACACCCGCGATCGCACCCTTTTCAACCAAAGTTTTTACCTCCTCAAGATTACGATAACCCACGATAAAATGCTGACCTAGAGATTCCAGTTGGCTCACGTCTCGATTGAGAATCGCTTGTTTAGTTAACTGGAACTTAACTTCTGTCGTCACCGCCAAGGAAAAACTGAATGACGCGATCGCTAAACTCAAAACGCTGAGAATAACTTGCCTTTGGCTTGAGTTTTTCGTCCAGCTTGCAATTTCCGAAACGATTAATCCTAAACTAATGATCAAGACTAGACCAAATGCCCCACCTCTTAAACTTGCCAACCATGGCGTTCTAAAATAAACTGCCGGAAACACTAAACTGACAGCCAAAGCCAGTTTTACGAGTTTTAGCAACAATTCAATCAACACAGTCATTGCTCATAGTTAAAGAAATAGGACATAGTAAAGTAAGTA
>CAZNNK010000415.1:0-2721 GCA_964574085.1 uncultured Coleofasciculus sp. | reverse complement strand
TTAGTATAGGGTACAGAATTTATGTCTAGGTACTTATATCGTTTCCAGTTGTTTCTCAAATTCTATAAAATGTTAAATTTTTTCCTCAAACTCCCTCTGCGAACCTCTGCGCTAACCTCTGCGTCCCTCTGCGTTAAAAATGGACTTAATCTGAATAGCACTTATAGTAGGCGATGGGAAGCTTTTTAGCGCTAAAGCGCAACTACGAACCTCTATCATACGTCATACTTACCCGGAGACTCGGCGGCTTTTGGTGACTGAGGGGATTTCACTTCGTAAGGTTGAGAGGGTAAAATTTCCAACTGTCGATGCTTTGGCTTTTCCACTTCCTTGGGTTTTGGTTTAGGTTTGGCTTTGGCTTTTCCACTGGCACCGCGTCGCCGTTGCGATGTTCCTTCTTCACTGGTATTTTCCGCAACCACTTCATACAAGATTGCCAACTTATTCGGCTCACTTCCCTTGCGTAAAACTCGCCCTAATCGCTGCACATATTCCCGTTCTGAACCCGTCCCTGATAAAATAATTGCGACTCGTGCATCGGGAACATCAACCCCTTCATTTAAAACATGGGACGCCACCAAGATTTTATAGTCTCCCTCGCGAAATCGTTGCAGAATTTCATGGCGTTCTTTAACCGGGGTTTGGTGAGTAAGCGCGGGAATCAGCAATTCTTGAGAAATCCGATACACGGTAGCATTATCATTTGTGAATACCAAAATCCGTTCCGGATAATGTTTTGCGACTAAATCGGCTAATACTCGTAATTTCCCTTCCGTTCCTAAAGCAATTTCCTTGGCTTCCCGATGGGCTAACATAGCGCGACGCCCTTGTTGAGAACCCGCACTGGCTTGCACAAACCGTTGCCATCCGTTAATACTACCGAGGTAAATATTTGACTCTCTTAAAAAATCATTCCGCCGTTTCAAACAAGCATCGTAGCGATCGCGCTCCTGGTGTGATAGTTTAACTTTAATCTGCACCACCTTATGGTCAGCCAAGGCTAATCCCGCCAAGTCATCGGGGCTTTTGCGATAGACCTGCTGACCAATTAAACCATCTAAGTCATGATGACGCCCATCGGTACGCTCAGGGGTAGCGGTAAGTCCGAGTCGGTAAGGTGCGATCGCGTATTCAGCAATTGCCCGATAAAAGTCGGTGGGTAGGTGGTGACATTCGTCAAATATTAACAATCCGTATTGATTTCCCAGGGATTCGGCGTGAATTGTGGCGCTATCATAGGTGGCAATTAGGATTGGCGTGCGATCGCGCGAACCTCCCCCTAATAATCCTACCTCCACATCCGGAAACGCGGCTTCTAACTGGGCGTACCATTGATGCATTAAATCTAAGGTGGGTACAACAATTAACGTACTGCGCGGCGTCGATTGCATCGCCAGTTGAGCCAGATAGGTTTTTCCGGCGGCTGTGGGTAATACCACCACCCCGCGACGCCCTGCTAATTTCCAGGCTAATAAGGCTTCCTGTTGATGAGGATAAGGTTCCATCTCAAAGCTGGAAACCAACTCCAAAGGCGTAAATTCCTTCGCATCATCAATAAAATCAACCTCAGAGGCTTGCAGCACTTCCACCAGGGGACGATAGTGCATCCCTGGAATCCGAAACTTTTCCACCCGATCATCCCACGTCGCATAATCCACCCAGGCTTTACCTCGTGGCGGTGGATGGAGGAGTAGGGTTCCTCGGTCAAAAGTTAATTTTGGAGTACGCGCCATTCGTTTATTCTGTATTAAGTCCCCTCCGTTATTGTATAGTGCCAGAGTCGGGGGCGCGATCAGCTATTTACATACTGTTTTAGACCTAAGGTGAAAGAGCGACAGTAGGGGTTAGAATGATTGAGGTTGTGCGATCGCGTCAAGTAAACTGTCTCTATGCATGCCCTTTCAGTTCCAACGTGGATCATTCACGTCTCTAGCGTTATCGAATGGATTGCCGCTATCTGGTTAATCTGGAGTTATGGTGACATTACAGGCAATCGTTACTGGTGGGCATTATCTTGTGCCATGTTTCCTGCCTTAGTCGGTGCGATGTGTGCTTGTACCTGGCACTTTTTTGACAATCCTGAATCCTTGGATTGGTTGGTTACCCTGCAAGCCTCGATGACGGTATTAGGAAATATTACCCTTTGTACCGCCGCTTGGTGGATTTGGCGCTGTGCGCGAAAATCCGAGCAGAGTGATAGCAGCGAACCGGAAAAATCTAAGACGCCTGTTGATATTGTTTAGCTAAACTACCCGTTTAGTGATACGATAGATGACCTTATTTTTTGCAAAATCAATCCGATTCGGTGACAAACTAATAAGGGCGCACGTCTATGCGCCCCTACGTTAATCGATAATGTGATGATTTCTAAAGACAATTTATTTGCGGTTTCCTTATTCCCTTACCTGGGTTTTCTGTGGTTTATCACTCGTTCCGGACAAACCCCACGGTTGGCACTGATTGGATTTTATGTGCTGTTAGTGTTTGTGGCGGTGACGATTCCGGCGGGAATTTACGCCAAGGTTGCTTTGGGGGAACAACTAGCCAATGTTGATTGGTTACATGGGAGTGCTGAGTTTTTTCTCACCCTATCTAATATTTTGGTCGTGTTAGGTTTTCGCCAAGCGATTATTCAACACAAGCGTTCCTCATCTTAATTTGTAGGATGTTATCGGGTTAATTTTTCACGACAGAACTCTCGCACTTAGTCGAGGTGGGTTT
>CAZNNK010000414.1:0-6348 GCA_964574085.1 uncultured Coleofasciculus sp. | reverse complement strand
GTATAGGGAAAACCTCGAACGCCCAGCAGCAAAATTTAAGTCCTGAACAAGAGGATGAAACGATTAACATTGTTGTGGTTCAAGCCACTGAGAAACCCTTTGGGTTAGTTGTAGATGTGATTAACGATACCCAAGAAATTGTGGTTAAACCCTTAGGAAAACCGCTCAAATCCCTAGCTTGTTTTGCGGGGGCGACAATTATGGGAGATGGGAAAGTAGTATTGATTTTAGATGTCCAGGGTTTGGCGCAAAAAACACTGATTACCTCTCCAGACAAGGAAAAAGCCTTAGTGAATGAGGACAGTCAATCGGTGAATTCTACCGCTATTCCCCAGCAGCTTTTAGTCTTCCACGCCGCCAATCAGCGACGTTTGGCAATTCCTTTGTCTAAGGTATCACGCCTAGAAGAATTTCCCCGCGATCGCATCGAGTATTTGGGCGATCAAGAGGTGATTCAATATCGCCAGCATATCATGCCGCTGATTCATTTATCGGCTGTTTTGAGCAACGGTTATTCAGAGTTTCAGGTGCGCGATCGCCAATCGGAAATTAGTGAGGATAAACAATCCGTGATTGTTGTTTCTTTGCAGGGAGACAAACAAGTGGGGTTAGTGGTGGATCAGGTTCTGGATATTGTTGAACAAGGTATTAATATTAAAGGGGTATCTCTACAAAAGGCAATTCTCTGTTCAGCGGTGATTCAGGGTAAAGTCACGGAAATCATTGATGTGAATTCCCTAGTGGAACAGTCTTTATCCCTAACCCAGCCGATGTTAGTTGAAGTTTGAAGTCACAGAGTTAATTAATAAGCACAAATAAACGTAGCTTGCTTCTCGATGAAAGTGAGTATAAAAAATGACTGACGAATGACGAATGAAAAATACGACTCAAGTCTGTACTTTTTTTCTCGATAATCTTTTCTTAGGTATTGAAGTAGAAAAGGTTCAAGAAATATTACGTCATCAAGAGATGACGCGAGTTCCCCTGGCGCCTCCGGTTGTGGCGGGTTTAATTAATTTACGGGGACAAATTGTGACGGCGATTGATTTACGACGGCGATTGGAGTTGAAGCCACGGGATTATGATCTGTTCCCTATCAATGTAATTGTCCGAACTCCTGATGAAACGGTGAGTTTGTTGGTGGATGAAATTGGCGATGTTTTGGATGTAACTAATGACGATTTTGAACGTCCTCCAGATACGTATAGGGGGGGAGTGCGAGAGTTAATTCAGGGTTCTTATAAGTTGCCAAATCGATTATTGCTGTTTCTGGATGTGGATAAAGTGGTTGATTTTACGGTGATGGATTAAGATTTTTTAACGCAGAGGGGCGCAGAGGTTGGCGCAGAGGGGCGCAGAGGGGGTTAGAGGTTGGGGTGTTGTGATTATGTTTAGGCTTTTGAGGTGGATTGATGGGCAAGAAAGAAGGAAAGTCTGTGGCGTTTGCTAATGTTAAAGGGGGAACGGGGAAAACCACGACTTGTGTGAATGTGGCGGGGTGTTTGGCTAAAGGGGGACATCAAGTTTTAGTGGTGGATTTTGATCCTCAAGGGAATGCGACATCCGGATTGGGGATTGATGGTAGATGTTTACAATATTCGATGTATGATGCTTTTTTAAGTCAATGTCAGGGGTATAGTGGTGTTCCAATTACTAAGGTTATTGTAGAAACGGATATTGAGAATCTTCATATCGCCCCTTCTGTCTTAAATCTAGGGGTTGCACCGATGCTGTTGCAAGAGACGAAAGATAAAACGGGGATATTGCAGCGAATTTTAGAGCCGGTTCAGCGGTTTTATGACTATATTTTAATTGATGTTCCTTCGGATGCTGGATTGTTTCTTTTTAATAGTTTGAGGGCAACTCATCACATTGTAGTGCCGATTGATCCGGGGATTTTTTCTTGGGAATCTCTGGAAGATTTAAAAGCCTATTGCTATGATTTAGTAGAGAATAAAGGACATAGGATTAAAGACTGGACAATTGTTTTAAATAAAACAGTGAGTCAAACCCGTCAATCCCGGAAATCTAGCCCGTTAAATCCGTCTGATGAAATTGAGTCAAGTCTCCAGGAACGTTCAGATCCTGTGTTTGTGGTTCCTTATTCGGTTTTAGTTTATCGATCGCAGCAAGAAGGATTACCCATTTCTCACTATACAAACAAAGCCAGCAAAATTGGCAAGGCTTACGCCGCGATCGCGACTCATTTAACCCGTGTATCCAACTTTACCGAAATACCAGACAAAGAACCGAGTTTGTAGAGTCGAGGTGTTCCCCATTCCCTGACAAATGACAAATGACCAATGACCAATGACAAATTCCGACTTTAATTATATTCGCAAACTGGTGCGCGATCGCACAGGTGTTGTTCTCTCAGAGGATAAACAGTATTTGATAGAGTCTCGTCTAATAGGTTTAGCCAAACAGGTTGGGGCAAATTCAGTCAAAAGTTTAGTGGCGCAACTGCAACAAAAGCCATTTCATCCGCTTTGTCAATCCGTTGTCGAAGCAATGATGACTACGGAAACTTTTTTCTTTCGAGACAATAACCCATTTCAGGCGTTAAAAAATGCGATAATACCCGAACTCATTCAACAACGACAAACCGAACGCCATCTAACCATTTGGTGCGCGGCTTGTTCCAGTGGACAAGAACCCTATAGTATTGCTATGTTGCTGCGCGAGCATTTTCCTGCACTTACCACTTGGAGAGTGCAATTAATTGCCAGCGATATCTCAGATGTAATGCTTAATCGCGCCCGTTCTGGATATTACCATCCCCATGAAATGAATCGTGGCTTACCGTTAAATTTGCGACAGAAATACTTTGAACCCAAGGGTCAAGGATGGACAATTAAACCCGACATTCGCCAGATGGTAGAGTTTCGCCCAATTAATTTAACCGAAACGGTTTTACCCTTATCCCAGGTGGATATTATTTTCCTGCGAAATGTCTTGATCTATTTCGATATCGAGATGAAGCAAGAAATATTAGCTCGGTTACGGCGGGTATTACAACCCAATGGCTATTTATTTCTAGGTGGTGGGGAGACAACAGTCAACTTAGATCATGCCTTTGAACCCGTACAATTTGATAAAGCGGTGTGTTACAAATTGCGAGGGTAGGTCATTGGTCTTATGTCATACTATAATACAGAAATACTCAGCCAGCTTATTAGCCCATGAACACGACCCAAGATCAAATCCTAGAGCGCTTGAAGCTTCTTCCTGAAAGAGAGCTACCAGAGGTATTGTTATTCGTTGATTTCCTCCTCAGTCGTCTCCAACCCCCCATCCAGGCTACACAAAATACAAAATCATCCTTTGCCCAAGCACTGACCAAATTCCGCGCTCAAGTTGAAGCTGAAGGAAGTGATATTGAAGAAAGAGACTTCTTTGCAGATGTTCGAGATCGTACCCCAGCTCCAGAAAAAGCGAGGTGGTAATATTGCGCTTCCTCCTCGATACAAACATCATTTCTGAACCCTTTAAGTTAAAACCATCCCCTTCTGTTGTCGCCAAACTACAAGAAAACAGTGAAGAAAGTGCCATCGCTTCTGTTACATGGCATGAGCTACTTTACGGATTTCATCGTCTTCCCCCATCACGTCGTAAACAACAGCTTGAAACCTATCTCTTCGAGACGATTCAACCTCACTTACGGATTCTGGCTTATGACAAAAAAGCCGCTGAGTGGTTTGCTTCAGAGCGAGCCAGATTAGCAGCCTTAGGACAACCTCCATCCTACATTGACGGACAGATTGCTGCAATTGCCCAGGTCAATAACCTTATTCTTGTAACACGTAACATTAGCGATTATCAAAGCTTTACAACTCTTGAAATCGAAAACTGGTTTGGGTAATCCCATTGCGAAGTGAGCGAATGACAAATGTCAACTTCCCACCGTTAACTTTAATTGTCTCCACCTACTTAGTCCTCTGCCTTAACAAAGACACCTAAACCAAAATCACAAGTTCTGTTCCTTGACGAACATTTACTCATTTTGACATTAATCTCATATCTATCCTCGGCTGGAGGAACAAAAGGGACAACCGCGACAGCATAATCCGTCATATCCGATGCGATGACATTGCCTTGCATATCTTCGACAATGATATCCACATCCTCACAACTCTTATCGCAAACAGCAACGAAACTATACTCTCGACTGGGCGATAAAAATACCGTCTTCGGTGCTTGCGCCCCTCTAGAGAGTCTGGCTACTGTTCGTGGAAATACCAGTTGATAGCCCTCCTCGTCTTGGGCTTCAATCACGGCTCGAATTTGAGCTTCGACTTCTTGTTCCGATTCGTTCAGGGGTCTAGCTGTAGCAGTAATCTGAAGTGTCGTTACTGAACACAGCATTAGGGTAGAGACAAGTAAGCGTTTAACACTCTTCATGGCAATAAGGGTATAGTATGAAGCCCAAATCGAATATTGTACACCGTCGGTACTATTTCCTAGCAAAGGACAAATGACCTAAGACTCCTCCACAGGCGAAAATTCCCTCGTTTTCGGTGAATATTCCCAGGCGACTCCTTCTGGATCTTTACTTTGACTCCATTGGGGAAAATCTGGGTCAGATTTGCGCTTACCGATGGTACTCGAATGCACATCGAGTCGCTTGGCTAATTCTGCCTGAATCAAAGACTGACTTGGTTTATCTTTATCCTGGAGTTGAGGTGATGATGTCTCCTTAGGGGATGGGGCTGTGTCCTGAATGTCCTCGCCTTCAGTCTCAGACTCTGACGTCTCCTCTATTTCCTCCTCCGTCTCATCCTCTTCATCCTCCATCAGCCATTGAACCAGCTTTGGGGCTTGATTGGTCAAGGATTCAGACTCTTGTTCCGGTAGCGGTTCACTGCTTTCAAAGATACTTCCCAGTGCATTGGCAGTGAGAAAGTAATAGACGATACCTTTATCCTCGTAGTCTCGACGCTTCGCCCCAAATTCTTCTGCCTTTCTATCCAAGTATCGCTGGGCGGCGGTTCCAGAGATGTTCGCTTTAATGGACAAGTCTAGGGGCGTCAAGCAACCCTGATTGTCTTTGATCAGCTGATTGAAGAAGGGATTGACTTGCTTACTCCATTGCAGCCACCGATACTGTTGCCAAATTTTCAACAGAATAATCACAACCAAAAGCGCAAGCAGATAGGGCCACGTTTTAAACAACAGGACGAATACAAACGCGATCGGGAGTAGGAGAATCAGAATCCCTGTAGTACTGCTATCAATTACTTTTCCGGTCATATCCCTGCTTGCAATTTTCTCTTGAGCGTAAGCGAATTACGATAACGATGGCATTCCCTTGACTGACAGCCCAGCCTTAGCTGGCTCTAGCCTAACTCAAGCCGTTGATTGGCATGATGCCTATCTCAACAGTTTACGGGTTCTTGAGCCAGGTTGGTCAGCGAGAGGCGTTTTAACATCGCTGCCCGTGCTTGCTTTGCTAACGTATCATCTAGGGGCGTCAAAGTGATAGGGGTTTGGTACTTTTGTTTTAATCCGGTTTGGATCAGCCAATCGGCGATAAAGGGATTCTTGGGCAAAAGTGGACCATGGGAGTAGGTCGCGATCGCGTTTCGATAAAAGGCGCCTTCCATGCCATCCTCGCCATTATTCCCGTAGCCTTTCACCACCTTACCCAGGGGGGAGACGTTCCCCAAATAGGTACGCCCACCATGATTTTCAAAGCCAATTACAATCGGCTTGTGTCCCAGCATCTGTTCTAAGTCTTGGGCAAGGGGAGAGGCGGTTAACTCGAAGACGACATTGCCAATACAGCGACGGGCATTGGGTCCAGGATGCTTACTGACAAAATCCAACAAGCCTAATCCTTCAATCCGTTGACCTAAAGCGGGTTCGTAATAGTGACCCAACAGTTGCGGGGAACCGCAGGTAAACACGCCAGGGGTTCCGGTTTCCAGTTTCTCTCGCAAGGTATCCGCCTTTGCCCCCCGTAAGTCTCGCATGACAATTTCCTGTTGTCGGTCTTGGGCGCCACCCCCCATAAACACATCGACCTGGTGGAATTGGTCAGCCGAGGTTTGCTGGTCGAGGGGTAGGACATTCACCCGAATCCCCCGCCATTGAGCGCGTTGCTGGAGGCAGATCACATTACCGCGATCGCCGTAGGTACTCATTAGGGTCGGGTATAGCCAGCCAATCGTTAGTTCTAGGTCTTCAGGATTCATTGTTTTTGCTTACTCTCTATCTAAGTTTTACAGGCTGACTAGAGGGAAAACGGAAAGAAGTCCTGTAGAGGCGGGTTTAGCCACAATTGTCGGGGCAGGGTAGGGGCGGGTTTAGGGACTCAATTCAAATATCCACCAATAATGGAACAACAAA
>CAZNNK010000413.1:0-6373 GCA_964574085.1 uncultured Coleofasciculus sp. | reverse complement strand
CAATATGCCAGTCCCGAACTGAATATTGCTTACCGGATGTCAGTGATGGAGTATGAACGGTTTACCCCCTACTCCACCCGTTTAGAAGAAAACTGGGGTCCACCGCCGGGACATTTAAATAGTGATGGACAAAACCTGCTGATTTATGGTAAGCAATTTGGCAATGTGTTTATTGGCGTCCAGCCCACCTTCGGCTATGAAGGCGATCCCATGCGGCTGCTGTTCTCCCGTTCCGCCAGTCCTCACCACGGGTTTGCCGCCTACTACACCTATTTAGAACATCTCTGGCAGGCTGATGCTGTACTGCACTTCGGGACTCATGGGTCATTAGAATTTATGCCCGGTAAGCAGATGGGGATGTCGGGGGATTGTTACCCAGATAATTTAATTGGTTCGATTCCCAATCTTTACTATTACGCGGCGAATAATCCCAGTGAAGCCACGATCGCGAAACGGCGCAGTTACGCGGAAACCATTTCCTATCTGACTCCTCCGGCGGAAAATGCGGGGCTATATAAAGGGTTGAAGGAACTGAATGAATTAATTGGGTCCTATCAAACCCTGAAAGACACCGGACGCGGCGTTCCGATTGTAAACACGATTATGGATAAATGCCGCTTGGTGAATCTGGATAAAGACATCACCTTACCGGAAAAAGACGCCAGTGAACTGACCCCAGAGGAACGGGATACCCTGGTGGGGTTGGTGTACAAAAAGCTGATGGAGATTGAGTCGCGGCTGTTACCCTGTGGGTTACACGTCATTGGTAAACCCCCCACGGCTGAGGAAGCGATCGCGACATTGGTAAATATTGCCAGTCTGGATCGTCCAGAGGAAGAAATCCTGAGTCTACCGCGAATTATCGCCAACAGCCTGAACCGGGATATCGACGAGATTTACCAAAATAACGACCGAGGTGTCTTAGCGGATGTACAGTTACTCCAAGACATCATCCAAGCCACTCGTGCGGCTGTCGCGGCGTTAGTCCAAGCCCAAACTGATGCGGAGGGGCGGGTGTCCAAGGTGACGAGTCTGAATTTCTTTAATATGCGGAAACGGACGCCTTGGATTGAAGCCCTCATTGATGCAGGGTACTGTCAGATTGACTCGGAGGCAATTAAGCCCCTATTTGAGTATCTAGAATTCTGTCTCCAGCAAGTCGTGGCGGATAACGAACTCGGCGCGATGCTGAAAGCCTTGGAAGGGGAATATGTCCTACCCGGACCCGGCGGTGATCCCATCCGCAACCCGGATGTATTACCCACGGGGAAAAATATCCACGCCCTTGACCCCCAATCCATCCCCACCACCGCCGCCGTCAAATCGGCAAAAATCGTCGTAGACCGCTTATTGGCGCGACATCGGGCGGAAAATGGCGGAATTTGGCCCGAAACCATTGCCTGTGTTCTCTGGGGAACGGATAATATCAAAACCTACGGGGAATCCCTGGCACAAATCATGTGGATGGTTGGGGTGAAACCCGTTCCCGATGCCTTAGGGCGAGTGAATAAGTTAGAACTGATTTCCCTGGAAGAATTAGGGCGTCCCCGTGTAGATGTGGTGATTAACTGTTCTGGCGTATTCCGGGACTTGTTTATCAACCAGATGAATCTGTTGGATCAAGCCGTGAAAATGGCGGCTGAGGCGGATGAACCTCACGAGATGAACTTTGTCCGCAAACACGCGATGCAACAGGCGGCGGATATGGGAATTAATCTGCGCCAAGCGGCGACGCGGGTGTTCTCCAATGCATCGGGTTCTTATGCAGCGAATGTGAACCTGGCGGTGGAGAATAGTACCTGGGAAAACGAATCCGAGTTACAGGATATGTACCTAACCCGGAAATCCTTTGCCTTTAGTGCAGATAATCCGGGAACCATGGAACAGAATCGCCAGATTTTCGAGTCGTCGTTGAAAACAGCAGAAGCGACGTTCCAGAATCTGGATTCCTCGGAGATTAGTCTGACGGATGTGTCTCACTATTTTGATTCTGATCCGACGAAGGTGGTATCAACCCTGCGTCAAGATGGGAAGACGCCTGCATCCTATATCGCCGATACGACGACAGCAAACGCCCAAGTTCGGACATTATCGGAGACAGTGCGTTTAGATGCGCGGACAAAGCTACTCAACCCGAAATGGTATGAGGGAATGCTGAGTCACGGCTATGAAGGTGTGCGCGAACTCTCGAAGCGGTTAGTCAATACCATGGGCTGGAGTGCAACGGCTGGCGCGGTAGATAACTGGGTATACGAGGAAGCCAATGAGACGTTTATCCAGGATGAAGCGATGCGTCAGCGGTTGATGAATTTGAACCCTCATTCCTTCCGCAAGGTGGTGTCCACGTTGTTGGAAGTGAATGGACGCGGGTATTGGGAGACGAGTGAGAGTAACTTGCAAATGTTGCGTGAGTTGTATCAGGAGGTTGAGGATCGGATTGAAGGGATTGAATAGTCAGTGACATGACCATTGTGTAGAGACGCGCCATGGCGCGTCTCTACATCATGATTGGGGAAAACCCATAACCCTGTACAAAACCAATATCGGGTGGAATCCCATTAACACACCAGGGGCAAAAGGTTGATCTCTGCTCACCATCTGTACCCGCGATCGCACATTTTTATTTGCTGATGTTATAGTCTGTGATATGACCATTGTAGAGACGCGCCATGGCGCGTCTCTACATCATGATCGGGGAAAACCCATAACCCTGTACAAACCCATGACCTTGTACAAAGGAAAATATCGGGTTGAATCCACCCGATTACCCCACAGAGACTATAGCGAAAATGGCTGGTATTTCGTCACCATTTGTACACGCGATCGCACGTTTTTCTTTGGTGATGTAATATCAGGAGAAATACACCTGTCCAAGATTGGGCAAATCGCCCAACAATTCTGGGCAGAAATTCCCACCCATTTCAAACATCTGTGTATTGATGCCTATGTGATCATGCCCAATCATATCCATGGAATTATTGTAATCGACCGCCCACATAATACAGAGACGCGCCATGGCACGTCTCTACACCAATCCTCAACCGAGTCTGGCAACAAATTTGGACCACTAAAGCCCAATTCATTGCAGTCTATTGTCAATGGTTACAAATCATCTGTCACTCGCTGGTGTAGGCAAAACGGTCACGAATCTTTTGTTTGGCAACCGCGATTTTATGACCACATCATTCGCGCTGATGGATCATTAGACCGAATTCGAGACTATATTATCAACAATCCGGCTAAATGGGAAGATGACAAAGACAATCCAGCAAATTTGTGGATGTAATCGGATAACTTATGGACAAAAGAGATAGAATAGTTTTGTAGATAAAGCCCCTGTAGAGATATTATCAGCAAAATTTCTACAGGGGTTAAACAATCTGAAATTCACAATCACCATGACTGCTTTAACCCTCAATCTACACTCGATAATTAAGCTAACAGACGAGCAATTTTATCAACTATGTCAGGACAATGAAACACTCAGATTTGAACGTACTGCTACAGGGGAATTAATTATCATGCCACCTGCTGGGGGAGAAACGAGCAACCGTAATGCTGGACTAACTGCTCAACTATGGATCTGGAATGAGCAAAATAAACTCGGTAAAGTTTTTGATTCTTCTGGCGGTTTTAAACTACCGAATGGAGCGGATCGCTCTCCTGACGCTTCCTGGGTAAAATTGGAACGCTGGAATGCCCTAACTCCTGAGCAGCAAAAGAGATTTCTTCCTCTTTGTCCTGATTTTGTGATTGAGTTACTTTCTCCAAGTGATAGCTTGAAAGACACTCAGGATAAAATGAAAGAGTATTTAGAGAATGGTGTCCGCTTAGGTTGGTTAATTAATCGGAAATTGAGGCAAGTGGAAATTTATCGCCCCGGTCAAGAAATTGAAGTGCTTGAATCTCCGTCTACCCTCTCCGGGGAAACAGTATTACCTGGATTCGTCCTGAATCTTGAGTCCATTTGGTAGTATTCAATCTTTAATTTAATTTAATATCCTTATAGGGGATAGGAAATTCTATGGAGTTTGACTTGCGAAAGGCGATCAATGCAATTTCAGATGTTGTTCAGAACCGACCAATCCCTCTTCGCGAATTTGATCAAATATACATGAAGGTCGCCGATATGGTGATCCAAGCAGAGTACGTGGCTCGTGTTTTTGACAGCAAGGATGTTGTATTTGTCGGGGATGGTGATGGGATTGCTCTGTCTGCTGCTCATTTGAAAGCCCAAAATGTCATCAATTATGGACCTAAGTCGATTACTTTGCTTGATTTTGATGAGCGGATCGTCAATTCCGTGCGCCGATTCGGCGAGAAGCTTTACCCTAAAATTGAGATTTCAGCCTATCTTTATAATGTGGCGGAAGCGCTCCCCAAAAAGCATTTTGGTATGTACGATGGATTTCATATCAATCCGCCTTGGGGAGCAAGTAACAGTGGACAAAGTGTTATCGCTTTTTTCGAGCGCGGTAGTCAGGCAACTAAGGAAAAAAGCCTGGGCATTGTCGTTATAGCGGACGATCCTGATTTAATGTGGACTCAAGAAGTATTACGCGATACACAACGCCGTGCGATTGAACTTGGATATGTCGTGTCCGAACTGCTGCCACAATTGCACTCTTACCACCTAGACGATGCCCCTGATCTGCGTTCATGTTCTTGTTTGTTTCGTCGTATTGATCCCAATCTTATGGAAACAACATCAGAACCTCTTGAATTGACACGACTTGAAAATTTCTACGGTAAGAATTCTCCATTGCGCTTTCGATATGTGCGTGAGCGCACGAGGCTGAACCCAGGAAGAGAATCGGATCAGCTTTACATACTTGAAAAACTTGAGGTGAACCATGAACGACTCAATTAAAAAAGCCGGTCTGATATTTATGAAAGTCGGTCTGCACGCGCAAGAAAGCATCGAAGATATCGTTAAGCGGAAACAACGCGAGTTTGAAGAGGCAGGTTCAATTTTTTGGGGCTATGGCGGTAATACCTGCCATCCTCTGACTATGGTTCAACCGTTTGCCAAAGAGGTGGAAGAAAGCGGCAACCAAGTTCTCATTGTTATGCAAAAAATAGACTCTAAGCATGCAGCCCCGCCAGAAATTGCTAAGCAGTATTCCGATGACGGTGTGAATTGGCAGCCAATTCCCAAAGGCATAGAAGTTCGCGGGTCTCGTTATGCGTTGGTTCTGGATGAGCTGCGGGTAGAGGAATTCGAGTTGGATCTAGGCGAATTACAGGTGGGAGTAGGTCCTAGCCGTGGGCGTAAAGCCGATAAGTATTTGATTGGTCAGGTAGACAAAGGATGCTTTCATTACAAGCATCGAGAGCTATTAGATTCACACAATGAACAGGTTGTAAAGCACATTGAGCTTGTTGCTCGCGTTAAGGAACCTTATGCAGTTCTCCTCAAAAATTAACTGGGTGGTACATACAGCAGAGTTCCAGTGCGACTCCGTAAGTCCCTAATATAGGAATCAAGCCCCTGTCTGGCTGATTCATAATCTACCGGGAAAGTTACGCCGAACACAATTTTCAGCGTCGTGTCAACATCCGGTTTAGCTCTTACACGTTCTTGAATGAGAGCAAATTGACGCTCAATTAGCATAAAGAAAAGCACTTCTACAGAGATTACACGACCTGCCAATGCGTTGGAGACAGGAGCGACAGAAGCATGAGAGCAAAGCGCTGCTAGAGATCGCTTGTCACCTGTGATAACGAGTGTCTCCTTTTTAGTAGCGCCTACGGCGAGAAGTAGTGCTTCTCCAGCATCAATATTTGGAATAACGTTCAGTTCGTCCAATAGATCAGGGTCAGCAGATCGAGCATCCAGTGGCTTAGAGGTTCTCAGGAATGCTTCTAGCCTAACCGCACTCTCCTCATCTTTACAAAACCGCAAGCGATTTCTAGCAGGTAAGAGCGAGTATTTTGCAGCTGCAAGTACGCTCACATCGGTAGGAGTGCAGCCGAATAGAGCTAAAGCCTCATTAAGCAGCCCATAACGCGCTAGTTTAAGTAAAGCATCATTATCGATCAAAAGCGGCTTACCCATGAGCTACCTTACTCAAGGGATGAACCAGTAACCCTACCGAGAAACTCAAGGATATCTCCCGGTAGCGCTTCTGGCTCGATACCACCCCACATTGCTTCGTTGATTACCACGGAAGCAGGCGGATTATCACCCTGCAAAACCTTCGCCGCAGCAATACCAACGTCCCATTTGCCAGACTGATTCGCAAAATTTAACACAATATGTCCAGGATCGATTTTGTGTGCCTTACCAAACCGATATGCTGTATCCGCCAGCTCTCTAAAATTAGCCTGATTGTCCGCCAAGGTATAAGTCGCACCTTCTCTACCATTTAAC
>CAZNNK010000412.1:5210-6375 GCA_964574085.1 uncultured Coleofasciculus sp. | reverse complement strand
GTTGTCAGTGATGCGCTGATTGCGATCGCCTATTTCTCGATTCCGGCGATGCTGATTTACTTTGTCCGTCAACGCCGGGATATTCCGTTCTCTAGAGTCTTTGTTTTATTCGGGGCGTTTATTATTTTCTGTGGCATCGGTCATCTGTTCGATATCTGGACGCTGTGGTATGCCGATTACTGGATATCCGGAATTGAACGCGCTTTAACCGCCCTGATATCCTGTTATACAGCGCTACGATTAATCGATTTACTGCCCCAATTCCTCGCCCTACGCACCCCGGAACAGTTGGAAGCGATTAACCGGGAATTACAGCAGCAAGTGGTACAACGACGCCAAACCGAAGAAACCCTACGCGCCATTGTTGCGGGTACAGCGTCGGTTACAGGAGAAGACTTTTTTGCCGCCTTGGTGCAGAATTTGGCAAAATCCTTACATGTTCCCTCTGTCGTCGTCGCTGAGAAAATCTGCGATCGCGAACCGGGATGGCGTAACCTTGCTTGTTGTTGCATCACATCCTGTCAGGTGTCCCAGTTACAGCCTACCTGCTGTGAAATTATTCCCCAAACTCAACAGAGTGGTAACGAAGCTGACAATTGGCAGCAACTTTTCCCCGATACAACGGATACCAAACATTGCGTGGAGATTCCCTTACTCGACGGAAATCAACTGGTGATTGGGATGCTGGGTATTTGTGATGTCAAACCCTTGTGCATCACCAATTTAGATCAAGCGATGATGAACGTATTTGCCGCCCGCGCCGCCACAGAATTGCAACGGAAATGGGCAGAGGAAGAAAAACGTCGCGCCTACGAAGCCTTAGAATTTCGGGTTGAGGAACGCACCGCCGAATTAGTGGCAACCAACGCCACTTTAGAAACTGAAATTCAAGAACGAATTGCTGCTGAAGCCGCGATCAAATTGATGGCGCAGCGGGAAAAAGCAATTAACCGCGTCATCCAGCAAATGCGCCAAAGTTTAGATTTAGACACCATCTTTAAGGCGACAACGGCTGAATTACAACAAGCTATTGACTGCGATCGCGTTCTGATTTATGAGTTTAACCCCGATTGGAGTGGGACAATCGTTGCTGAATCCGTTGCCCCCGGTTGGCAGGCTTTACTTCGTGACGGTAAAAAAGCCTCTACCTTTGCCCAAACCACAA
>CAZNNK010000412.1:0-5200 GCA_964574085.1 uncultured Coleofasciculus sp. | reverse complement strand
CAGATGGATTGGTTCAAGACACGTATCTGCAAGAACGACAGGGTGGAATCTATCGACAAAAGAACACCTATTGCTGCGTCTTTGATGTTGAACAAGCTAACTTTTCCGAATGCTATCTCAACTTGCTCAAAGGAATGCAAGCCCAAGCCTATATCATCGCCCCCATTTTTTGCGGTCAGCAACTATGGGGACTCTTAGGGGTGTATCAAAACAGTAATCCTCGACAATGGCAACCCGCAGAAGTCCAAATTGTTACCCAAATTGGCAATCAGCTTGGCGTCGCGGTTCAACAGGCTGAACTCTTTGCCCAAACTCAAAACCAAGCCATCGAACTCCAACAGGCAAAAGAAGCAGCGGATGCGGCAAATCGGGCAAAAAGTGAGTTTTTATCCAATATGAGTCACGAACTCCGCACGCCCATGAATGCGATTTTAGGATTTACGCAACTCATGCAGCGCGATCAATCCTTACCCGCCCAGCATCAAGGGTACATGGAAATTATCAATCACAGTGGTGAGCATTTACTGGAGTTGATTAATGATGTCTTAGAGATGTCAAAAATTGAAGCGGGGCGGATAACCTTAGAGGAAAGTGACTGTAATTTACATCAACTCTTGCGCCGTCTGGAATCCATGTTCCAACTCAAGGCAAAGTCTAAAGGATTACGCTTAAGGGTTCAGCGAGACGATACTGTTCCCCAATGGATTAGAACCGATGAACATAAATTACGCCAAGTCTTAATTAACTTGCTGAGTAATGCGATTAAATTCACAGAAAACGGTCAAGTTACCCTAGAGGTATCGGGTGTTCGTCAGGGTAAAACCGTGAACCTGAGATTTGAAGTAGCTGACACCGGACCCGGAATTGCGAAAGAAGACAGGGATGAGCTATTTCAAGCCTTTAAGCAAACCCAACTTGGGCAAAATACCGACGAAGGAACCGGGTTAGGATTAAAGATTTCTCAGAAATTTGTGCAATTGATGGGCGGTGAAATTACTGTCACCAGTGAATTGGGACAAGGAAGTTGTTTTAAATTCCAAATTCAGGTAGAATTAACAGAATCTATCCCCGATACTCCAGCCTCTGATTTCCAGGAGGTGACGGAATTAGCCCCCGGACAACCCGCCTATCGAATTTTAGTCGTTGAAGATCATCTGGTAAACCGCCAGCTATTGGTAACGCTGTTAAAGGAGGTGGGTTTTCAGGTTAAATCGGCAGAGAATGGACAAGCCGCGATCGCGCTGTGGCAACAATGGCAACCTGAACTGATTTTCATGGATATGCACATGCCGATTATGGATGGTTATCAAGCCACTCGACAGATTAAACAGTCGAATTTTGCCACGATTCCGCCGATTATTGCGATTACCGCCAGTGCGTTTGCCCATAAGCGAAATGAATGTTTAACCGCCGGATGTGATGCGTTTATTAGCAAGCCGTTTCAGCGGGAGGAAATTCTAGAAATTGCCAGTCAATATTTAGGGGTGGAGTATTCCAAGAACACAACAGGCGAAACGGTGTCTGATGCTACTGATGCCAGCGTATCTCCATCGGATTATACTCTAAATGCCAATGATCTGACGATTATGTCATCCGAATGGATTGAGCAACTCCACTACGCGGCGAGTTCTTGTAATGATGCCCTATGTTTAAGCTTAATTGATCAAATTCCTGAGGAACAATCTCAACTTATAGAGGTGCTAAGTGAGTTAGTGAAAACCTATCAATTTGATCAACTGATAAACTTGACTATCTCTCCAATAAATCCGTGAAATTAGTGTCACTAACCTTTCACTTCCCCACCCAAATCTTTCCAATAAATCCGTGAAATCAGTGTTTTTACAAATGACAAACGACAATAAATTCATCGCCGATATCCTCATTGTTGACGACCAACCCCACAATATTAAATTTTTATCGGATTTCTTATCAGACTACAACTATCAAATCCGCAAAGCCATTAATGGTGAAATGGCATTAAATGCCGCTCGGCTGCTTCCCCCAGACTTAATTCTCCTGGATATCAATATGCCCGGATTAGATGGCTATGAAGTCTGTGAACAACTCAAAGCTGATCCGAACACAAGTTCTATTCCAATTATTTTCCTGAGTGCGTTTTCGGATACTGAGACAAAGGTGCAGGCATTTCACTATGGCGGTGTTGATTATATCACCAAACCCTTTCAATTTGAAGAAGTTTTAGCCAGAATCCAAACCCAATTAAATATTAAACGCCTGCAAAGTGAACTCGAACATCGTAATAAAAAGCTGGAAAAAACTGTAGACGTATTACAAAAAACTAAAACCGCTTTAACCACATCAGAAGCAGAACTTCGCACCTTATTCAACGCCATGACTGAACTGGTGTTAGTCTTGGATGCCCAGGGGCGCTGTCTCAAAATCGCCACACCCAACCATGAGTTGGTCTCTCAATCTCCCCAACTCGCCTTAGGCAATACACTCCATGAAAGTTTACCCCAAGCCCAAGCCGATTTATTACAAAGTACGATTCAAAACGTATTAGAACGCCAGGAAACGATTGAAATTGAATATAGTCTTCAGTTAGAAAACGGCAGAACAGACTTCTCCACCAAGATTTCTCCTCTATCCCAGGATAGCGTTATAGCGGTGATGCGGGACATTAGCGATCGCAAACGCCGTGAAGAAGCCTTACAACTGATTGTTGAAGGAACCGCCACCAAAACAGGGCGCGAGTTTTTCAATGCTTGTGTTCGCCAACTTGCCGAAATTTTGTCAGTTCGTTATGCGTTTGTTACCGAATGTCTAGATTTTAAACAAAAACGAGTCCGGACATTAGCCTTTTGGCTGAACAAAAAATTTGTCAAAAATATTGAATATGACTTGCTGGGAACACCCTGTCAGGAAGTGATTCAAAATAACAAATATTATTGCTATTCTGACAATATTATCGCGCGTTTCCCTGATGATCAAGATTTAGTGGACTTAAAAGCAGAAAGCTATGCGGGAATTCCCTTAACTGATTCCATCGGGAATGTCATTGGTCATATTGCTGTCCTAGACACTCAACCCATGCTCAACGATGAAACCCGCGAATTGGTCTTAAAAATATTCGCCGCTAGAGCCGGCGCTGAATTAGAGCGACAAATTACGGATATTGCCCTGAAAAAAAGTCAAGAGCGTTCTGAAGAATTATTACTGAATATTTTACCCGCTCCGATTGTTGAACGCCTGAAAAAAGAGAAGACGGCGATTGCCGAACAATTCGCTGATGTGACGATTTTGTTTGCGGATATTGTCGGCTTTACCCCATTATCGACAAAGATAAATCCCACAGAAATGGTTAACTTACTCAATGAAATTTTCTCAATTTTTGATCAATTAACTGAGCAACATGGGTTAGAAAAAATCAAAACCATTGGCGATGCGTATATGGTTGTCGGTGGATTACCCGTTCCCAAAGCTAATCATGCTCAAGCCGTAGCGCAAATGGCGCTAGATATGCGAGACGCGATCGCCCGTTTTCAAGAAAGCTATGGAGAACAGCTACAAATCCGCATTGGTGTAAACAGGGGTTCAGTTGTCGCAGGGGTGATTGGCACCAAGAAATTCATCTATGATTTATGGGGAGATGCGGTTAATATTGCCTCTCGCATGGAATCCCTAAGTCTACCGGGTAAAATTCAAGTCACTGAAGCAACCTATACCTGTTTAAAAGAGCAATATCGCTTTGAACAACGGGGAAAAATTGCCGTTAAAGGAAAAGGAGAAATGATGACGTATTGGTTAGTCGAGTCATTAAAAGAACAATCCTCCTGACGGGTACGTCGATGGTTAATGGTAGAATGTCTTGGTGCGATCGCGTAATAGATTGCATGATTGGATTGACCCCGGTGGATTATAGCGTAATGTCAGAAAATTTTTGGGCTATTTAATGGGGAAATCTATCGATAATTTTTCAACGAAATATCCTTGGTATCCAAATGGAGTGTAGGGGCGGGTTTAGCCGTTTAATGGCGGACTTTACTGATAACCTTTCAACAAAACCCGCCCTTGGCTCAGTGTTCTAATGGCGTGGCACACCTAATTTGATGGATTAGCATTACGCAAAATAAACCTATAAAATCAGGGGCTAAAGCCCCTACTACAAACCCAAAGTACATTTTTATTAGGGGTGATTTGCTGGACATGATATGATTTAGAGTTTGTTGATCATATCTGTACTGGCAGCCTAATCTTGAGTGAGCGATTAATCCCGATGCTGGAAGGTATAGCACTACGCACACAGGTTAGGACAAAAGAAGAAAAGTTTAAATCGCTCAATCCCTTGATGAGTCAGTGTTTTTCTTCATTATTGCCCATTGCCTATTGCCCATTGCCTAGCGCGTAGCGCTATATTATCTAAACTCCTTTCACCTCTGGCGCTGTTGCTACTTGATAAACTAGCGTGACTTGACGTTGTGAGTAGGGCGCGAGGGTCAATTTCCAGGTACAAAATCCATCATTATCGGGTTGAACTTCATTGGTTGTTTTTTTCGTCAAAACCTTGACCTTGACTTGCTCCAATTCTGACACTGGAACCCGCTCTGTTATGGTAATCTCTCTCGGTTCGGCAGCAATATTAGAGAGAAATAACTGGGTTTGCGTAATCACTCGTTTCCACTGGGTTAGATGGTCTTTTTCTTGTTTTTTCGTTTGGCTACGCTGCACCCGCATGGCTTCATCAGACCCCCATCCTAAGGCAAATTTTTCTCCGGGGGCGATGAATTCAATGGCAGTTTTGCCGACAAATTCGGATGAACGTACTAAGTCCACAGGTCCAGCTAGAATGGGACAGGTTGATGAATTAATTTGTTCGCTTTTGAGAACAACCTGACAGGAGACTTCTGGCATTAAGATATACTCAATTTCAGCCTTGGACTCAAAGGAAAAAATTGGCACCCGATAGGGACGACCATCAGAGGGAATCGTGGCTTTTTGGCTAGGGCGAAGCGTCCGGACTTCGCCGCCATCATCAACACCAGGTAAGTTTACTGAATTAGTCGTTTCTCTCTGAGGAACTGTTCCACCTGCACCCAGTCCAGTGGTTTGAATTTGCTGATTTCGAGTTTCAACAATAATTTGTTTGGATTTTTCTTTGACATTTAATTTGTCATCGCTTAAAAGAGGGGGTTCAGTGCCCAGAGATGTGCGGGCGGTGGAAAAGACTAAATCAACATTC
>CAZNNK010000411.1:0-6406 GCA_964574085.1 uncultured Coleofasciculus sp. | reverse complement strand
GGAGATGAAACCGAGCAAAGCGTCTAGCTAGTGGCTTTAGCCACGAGTCCTAGCAAACGTCCTGACGGTAGTTAGTTAATAGTTTATACTAGGATTAGGAGGTGATGCAAGTTGTTCAATCTGACCTACGAATTCAAGCTAAAACCAAATAAAAACGAGGTAGCCATTTTTGAAGATTGGCTAGAGCAGAATCGCCGTGTGTATAATTACGCATTAGCGGAAAGAAAGGATTGGTTCAAGTCGCGTAGTTGTCAGATCAACGCTTGCTCACTCCGATCTGAATACATCATTTCGGCTGATGCCCCTAGACCTACTTACAACAGGCAAGCCGTAGCCCTAACCGCCTACCGAAAAACCCGTAAAAATCTAAAACGGGTACACTCACAAGTGCTACAACAAACGCTCAAGCGTTTAGAAAAAGCGTTTGTCAGTATGTGGGAAGGTGGTCACGGTTTCCCACGGTTCAAGAAAGCTGGCAGAATGCGGTCTTTCGTGTTTCCTCAACTGGGGAAAGAACCCATTCAAGGGACTGCGGTTAAACTACCCATGATTGGGTTGGTCAAGTTTAACCAATCGCGTCCAATCCCGGATGGGGCAACCATCAAGCAAGTCCGTGTAGTCAAACGGGCATCAGGTTGGTACGTCATGCTAACCCTGCAATGGGATCTAGATGTACCTCAGCCAATGCCTCATGGTGAAGCCATCGGAATAGATGTAGGAATCAGCCACTTTGCAGCCGTTTCAAACGGTAAATTATTCCCCAATCCTAAGCCTTTTCGGAAACTCGAACGCAAGCTTAAATTGCTGCAACAGAGGGTATCTAAAAAACGCAAGGGGAGTAATAACCTCCAAAAAGCTCAAGCTAAAGTTAGCCGACTGCATGAACGAATCGCCAACATCAGAAAAAACTACCACTGGGAGCTAGCGCATAATCTCTGTGACTGGGCGGGTATGATATTCGTTGAGGATCTCAACCTAAAAGGGTTAGCCAGAGGGATGCTAGGTAAACACTGTTTAGACGCAGGCTGGGGTCAATTCCTCCAAATACTAGAGCAATGTTGCTTTAAGCGTGGTGTATTCTTCCTCAAGGTAGACGCCAAAAAGACTAGCCAAATATGCCCAAATTGCCTAGCAGAAACGGGTAAAAAGCTACTGTCTGAGCGCGTCCATTCATGCGGTCACTGTGGCTACACCACCGACAGGGATGTCGCCGCCGCCCAAGTAGTCTGCGTTCGCGGACTTGCAGCCGTGGGACACACGGTCAAGATGCTTTCTGAGGGTAAATTCATAGGAATCCCTGAGACGGAAGAATCCCCCGCGCTCTTTTAGCCGGGGGAGTGTCAACTGATATCATAACCTTCGCTCAACTCTCAGCATCCGCTGATAAGATAACCATCCGGCTACTACCATAATTAAGGCAAATACGCCCAAAAACCAAAAATGTTCCCGGATATCCGCCAATCCCGCGCCATTTGCCCACACACCTAGCAGCGCTTCGTTGATATGGTAAATCGGGTTAAATTGGGCGATGTCTAGCAAGGTGTCGGGGAACAGGGAGGTGGGTAAAAATGCGCCGCCTAAAATTAACAGAGGTACGCCAAACGCCGCAACCAAGGCGTTTACATCCTCCGTGCGACGGGCAAACTGGGTACCTAGGATGAATCCCACTCCCACATACGCCATGATACTCTGTAGAATAATCAAGATGCCTAAAACTAGAGACCCCTGAAACTTAGCACCCCAACATGCTGCGATCGCATAAACCAAAACGGCTTGACCCCCAGCAATGGCGCTATGGGCGCAAAAGATACCTAGAAAGTAGGATATGCCACTTAAGGGTGAGATGAACAGACGTTTAAGGGTTTGCTGTTCTCGTTCCCCTACCACTGTGGCTACCGTACCCCCCAGACAGCTAAAAAATAAAGCAGCACCTGCCAATGTCGAGGGGGCGGCATTTTCAAAGGCTTGCGCCATCGACAATTGGGCGCGTTCTGCCAATATATAACCGTTGAGTAATAATACCGAAATGGGGAAAATCCCCCAAAAGACTAAACTGCGGCGTCTTCGCCCCAGTTCGATTAAAATGCGCTGGGCTACAGCTAATGTTTCATGCCAATAGTTCATTTGAATTTTCTGTCGGGGCGGGTTTCATTATTATCCTCTCTAAATGCGAGAACTAACCTTTCCGTGTCATCAGTGTTTGACTAACCTCTCATCTCCCTACCTCCATCTCTCCAATAAATCCGTGAAATCAGTGTTTTAAACAATGACCAATGACAAATTAAACCGATTCTACCTTTCCCGACGTACCGCCCTGAAACTGATTGGTGTGGCTGGGGTGGGTAGTGTGATCGGATATTCTCGCTGGGCGAAACCGCAACCGACGGTTATTCAGCCGGATACCCTAGATTTACCCCGAACCCTGACTCAGCCCAAATCGGTGGTGGTTGTGGGTGCGGGATTGGCGGGGCTAAGTTGTGCCTATGAGTTGAGTCAACGCGGCTTTGATGTCACTTTATTAGAACGATCGCCTCAACTCGGCGGTAAGATTGCGAGTTGGCAAATTCAGGTGGGTGATCACGCCCTGCGGATGGAACATGGGTTCCATGGCTTTTTCCCCCATTATTATAATTTGAATCGGTTGGTGGCTGAGTTGGAGATTCAGGATCACTTCCGTTCCCTGGAATTTTATTCGGTGGTTTTCCGGGATAATCGGTATCAACCGGAAGTTTTTCGCCCTAGCCGTTCTGCTTTTCCTTGGAATGTCGTCGATTTAGCGATCGCGTCTTCCAATCGCTGGCGTTGGGGGATTAATTTGACCAAGCTGAAACATTGGCAGGTGTTTCGGGAAATTGGCGGTTTCCAAATCCCCGATAGTTTTCAGCGGTTGGATCATTTATCGGTTGCGGATTGGGTAAAGGGTGAGTTTCCCCAAGGACTTTATGATCTGTATTTTTTACCCTTTGCTAAATCCAGTCTGAATGCGCCGGATGTGTTGAGTGTGGGCGAATTAATGCAGTTTTTCCACTTTTATTTCTTTGGTAATCCGGAGGGATTGGCGTTTAATGGGACGCGCCAGGATATGGGTAGGAGTTTGGTGGAACCGATTACCCAAGCGATTCAAAATCGGCAGGGAACGATTGTTACAGAAGCCACGGTGAGTCAGATTCAGTGGCAAAATGGGCAGATTCATGCGATTGGGTATCAGTCGGGACATACTCAACCTTCGGTGCCATTTTGGGTGAAGCGGAATCGCAGGATGGTAACTGATGAATCTGATCAGACTGTGGACTATTACGGGGCGGGGGATGCCATGTTTGCCTTGTTTCCAGAGGAGAATCAAGCGATTTCGCTAACTTGTACCCATCAAGGCTGTACGGTACAACGCCAAGGGGATGGTCAGTTTATTTGTCCCTGTCATGGGGCGGTTTATAATTCCCAAGGTAAGGTGATAGCCGGTCCAGCGAAACGGGATTTACCTCGGTTTAAATTGATGCAACGCCAGGAAGATGAGGTGCAACTGGTGGGGATTTCTGGTTCAGAGTCATCCCAGGTAGCTACGGAAACGATTCAGGCGGATTATTATGTCTTTGCTACTGATGTTCCCGGTGTCCAACATTTGTTTAAATTGGCAGAAGGGGAGGTGAATCCCCAGGTGGTTCAGCAGGTGGAACAATTAGCCGTGGCTGATCCCTTTGCGGTTGCCCGATTTTGGTTTGATCGAGATTTTGCTTGGGATCATAGTAATTTTACTTCCCTGTCTGGTTATCGTCTCACGGATAGTATTACGCTGTATCATCGTATCCAAGATGATTATATTCAGTGGCATGAAAAAACCGGGGGAAGTGTGGTAGAATTACATGCTTACTGTTATAAAGAAGACGAATTTCCTAATCAGCAGGTTCTGTTAACCACGTTTGCACAGGAACTCTATGAAATAGTGCCAGAATTACAAACGGCGACAATGTTACATCGGGAGTTAGTGAATCAGAAAAACTTCTCCGGTTATCCGCCAGGGAGTTATCAGGAACGCCCAGAAACCGATTCGGGGGTGGCGAATCTATTTTTTGCTGGAGACTGGGTAAAAATGCCCTTTCCCTGTGGCTTAATGGAACGGGCGGTAAGTAGTGGCTTCCTGGCGGCGAATGGGATTATACACCGGGAAGGATTACAACGGCGATCGCTGTTATCGGTGAATCCAGAAGGCATTTTTTCAATATAAGGGAGATGGGTAATTGTAGGGGCGGGTAATGGGACTCAATATTGAATCTCACCGATAACCTATCAACAAAACCCGCCCTGACTTCCCCTATCCCCAATGAAGAGGAACACGCTATGATTAAAGGTGCGATCGCAAAATTAGGATTGATTAGTTTATTCGCCGGATTCTCGCCAACGGTACAGGCGCAGGAGTCGCCTCCCTACATTCCCCAAACAGCCGCAGCTTTGGCGCTGCAAGGGGAGGTGCAAGAGTATTTAAATGCGGTGAATTTGGCGCAGTTGAATTATTTTCTGGAGTATTCTCAGTTTGCCACAAGTTTAGCTGAGTTAAATTTGGTGGGGTTTCAGGAGACGGAGAATTATCGCTATTTGATGCTACCGGCGAAGAATCCGCTGCAGGGTATGATTATGATTGCCCAAGCCAAAGATCCGAGATTAAAAAGTTATGCGGGGGCGGCGTTTGTGGTGGCGTCGGGTGAGAGTCTTCAGGGGATTGGGGGGATTTGTGAGACGAATTTGCCTTCAACCTCTCCGCCTGTGATTCCGACGGCGCCGACGTTTGCTTCTACGGGGATATTATGTCCTTTTGGTTCTCATGCGTTAACGGATTTTGATCGGGACACAATATTATGAAAATAACCCCCCTTTCTCCCCCCTTGCTAAGGGGGGAAATAAAGCCATTTAAGTTCCTTGTTCCCTTCTTGTTCCCTTCTTGTTCCCTCCCCTTAGTAAGGGGAGGGTTAGGGTGGGGTTGTTTTGGCGAGGATTAGGGTAGGGTCAAATTAAGGTAGTGGCGTGGCACAGCTAAAATGGTGAAATAGTAAATTAGCTGAACGTTCCGTTATTGGTGAGATAGGGCGGGTTTTGCTGTTCAGTTATTTCAGTGATAGCTGAGTTGAATTCCTAAACCCGCCCCTACAATGGTTAACTCTTCCCCTACAATACAATGGATAAACCTGTCCCTACAATTAAATTGTAACTACAATTGAATTATGACTTAGTATGACTAATTTAGACGTTCGCCAACTTGGAATTAATCTCAATCATTGGTATGTTGTTGCCCGTAGCGATGAGGTGAAATCGCACCCTATCGGCGTAACCCTTTGGCATCAAAACATTGTTATTTTTCGCGATAGTACGGGTGAAATTCATGCTTTAGAAAACCGTTGTCCTCATCGCCAGGTGCAATTAAGTCATGGTCACGTTAAGGGGGATTTGTTGGAATGTGCTTATCACGGATGGCAGTTTAAGTCAACGGGAACTTGTGTTTTTGTTCCCTATTTAGCCGAGAATCAAAAGTTGCCGAGTTGTGCAATTCGTGCTTATCCGGTGCGGGAAAAGGATGGGTTTATTTGGCTGTTTCCAGGGGAGGGTGATAGGAACATTCGACAACCGATGGGACTCCCGGAGTGGGATCATCTGAATTATATTGCTACGGTTTCTCGGATTGACTGTAATGCCCATTTTTCGTTTTTAATTGAGAATTTGATGGATATGTATCATGGGCATTTACATCAGGATTTGCAGGCGTGGGCTGATCCGGTTTTGGTGGATATTGATGAGGATGAGTATCGGGTGGATGCTCATTATCAGGCGCAGAGTTATTATAAAATTGATAAGATTTGGTCGATTTCTCAGTTGTTTTTTCCGGCGCTGCGCCGTTTGCATCCGGAACCGTTGGATGTGAGTTATGTTTATCCCCATTGGGTGTCGAGTTTGGGGGAGGATTTTAGGATTTATTGTTTGTTGTGTCCGGTGAGTTTAAGGGAGACTCGTGCTTATTTGGTTCATTTTACGTCGCTGAATGCGTTTTGGCGGTTGCATAAGTTACCGATTTGGTTTCGGCGGTGGATTAAGGATCGTTTGTTTGGTTCGGCGCAGGGGTTGTTGGATGGGTTGGTGCGTCAGGATGTGCAGATGATTGAGGAGGAACAGTTGGCGTATTTGGCGCATCCGGAAGGAAGGGGGTATGAGTTGAATCGGGCGTTGGTGACTGTGCAAGGGTTGATGGGAAAGCAGGGCGATTTGTAGGGGCGGGTTTAGGGTTTTAATTGGGAATTTTGCTGATAATGTTTGTGGCAAAACCCGCCCTTGGTTAAGGTTTGATGTATATTTTACGTTGGTATGTTCGGTGTTACGTTGATAGGCTAAAGCCCAAACTACGAACGACGAATCTTGGTTGGGG
>CAZNNK010000410.1:0-6412 GCA_964574085.1 uncultured Coleofasciculus sp. | reverse complement strand
TTGCCTATTGCCTATTCCCTATTGCCTTGTCACCTAATTTTATTGTCCTAACCTGAATGCGTAGTGCTATATGACGAATGACAAATGACGAATCAAAGAAACAAATTCTCCCGAAAATGCTTCAATAACCACAAATTCACCGAATACCGACTTCATGCCTAGAGGTTTCAACATCTCTCTGTGTCAATCGCTTTTCCTTGCCTTCTGTAGTAGCCTGATTACCACCGAAGCTACTGCATTCCCCGATATTCAAACCCATTGGGCAAAGGATTGCATTAACCAGATGGCATCTCGCAACCTGGTTACAGGTTACCCAGATGGCACATTTCGCCCTGATGGTTCGATTACCCGGGCAGAATTTGCGGTGTTGATGCTGAATGCCTTTCCCGACACCGAGGTGAAACGGGGTGGGATCACGTTTACAGATGTGCCGCCAAGTCACTGGGCATATCGGGCAATTCAAGACGCTTATCAACGGGAATTTTTCGCAGGTTATCCAGGGCGAATTTTTCAACCCAGTCAACCGATTCCTCGTGTGCAGGCGATTGGGGTTCTGGCGGGGGCGAAGAATTACCGGATTCCCAGTAATCCATCGGCAACCCTGGGACGATATTTCCAAGATGCCTCTGGTATTCCAGGATACGCCAAGAATGCGATCGCGGCGGCGGCGGTGAATACGTTGGTGGTGAATTATCCCACAGTGCAACGACTTCGCCCCAATCAACGGGCGACTCGGGGCGAGGTAGCGGCGCTATTGTGTCGGGCGTTAAATATTTATGCGGTTCCGCCTGAATATATAGCTGGGGTGGACATTCATCCCCAACAGGTGCGGGCTTTACCCGGAGGACTAAATTCTGTTCCCACATTTAATAGTAATTATCCCGAATTAGTCAGCAGCGAAGGAATTTTGTTATCCACATTTTCCCCAACCGGAAAGCGCGTTCCTTCTGCCCATCTGAATTTTCCCTTTCAAGGACGTTTTGATATTTTTACCCATCATATCGCTAGGGCAGAAACTCAGGCAGAAACTCGTCCTCTTTATCAGGGATTACTGCTGCACAATCCCACGGATAAACCCGTAACGGTTGAGGTTTTGCAAGCGGCGAGTTATTTAAGTACTCCTGATGCACCGTTTATTGACTTACCCGATATAGTAGATAATCCCAATGGCAAGATTTATTCGGGACCCGGTAGTCGCACGATGAATGATGTCCTGCGAGGGATGCGTCAGGAGGGGTTTCCGGAACAAGTCGTCTTAGCAGCAGGGCAAACTCAACTGTTGATGAATCAGCCGATTCCTATCCGACGGGTACCAGCATCGAATGGACGTTCGACGATGATGCGGTTAAGCAGTAATGGTTCGGTTTATGTTGCCAATTTAGCCATGAAAGCGCCGCAGAACTCCAATGGGACATACCGCGCCCCAACATTAACGGAATGGCAAACCTTATTAGTTGAAGGAACATTAGCCGAACCCCGGAATCTGACGCCAACCCCCCTTGACCCGCCGATGGAACCCACCGTATTTGGACGAGTGGCTGGGGTATCTCAAGGAACCGAATGGTTAGCGGAGATTACAGATACGTTGACATCAGGTAATCTGAGAATTCCTCAACCCGGTGAAGCTTTTTCCTATGTCTTAGGGACACTTCATTTAATTACGTTAAATACAGGTCAAATTCAAAGTGCGCCAATGTTAGCTCGTTATCCGGATACAGCGTATTATGCTCACAGTAATTATGGCGTGGAATATAATCTGAGGTTACCCCTGAAAAATAGGACAAGTCAATCGCAAACGGTAACGGTATCGATGCAAACGCCATTAAAAGATGAGGCAGGTACAGATAAATTACTGTTTTTGAATCCACCTGTTGAACAGGTGTTTTTTCGGGGAACGGTTCGGGTCAGTTATGAAGATGACCAAGGGATAAGTCAGAGGCGTTATGTCCATTTAGTTCAGCGTCGGGGACAACCGTCTGACCCCTTAGTGAGGTTAAATTTAGCGCCGGGGGAACAGCGAAACGTCAAGGTTGAGTTTATTTATCCACCCGATTCCACACCGCCACAGGTGTTGACCGTGAAGACGTTGGCGAGGTGAGAGAACGGGGAACAGAAAGGATTTGACGCTTGTTATCATTTCTTAATCCAGCGAACCGGATTTATGTCCAGAAATGTTACATCCAGGTTTGAAGTCAGTTATAGCGCTAGGCAATAGGCAATAGTGAAGAAAAACGCTTACTCATCAAGGGATTGAGCGATTTGAACGTGGTGCTATATTGAAGTGTTTATGGCACGCTTCGTGCAACTACGAACTTTGTCACCAATGACACAAAACTAGCCGTTATTTCGTCAAGGGTTTAGAGGGTCATCTGCATAAACTATAGGGTCTTGAATAAGGCAGGGTGTATCTGCTTTTTTTCGCCTCGTCGCCTCGTTCCTAGACTCTGGGAAGGCAGGGAAAGCTCATCTAATTTGTATAAATGCTACTTGACAAAAACTATATTTGGTGAATGTCTGTAGTAGCCACTTTAGTGGCTTAAAATACTTTATCTAGGGCTTGCTGCACAAAGCCAAAACCGCAAAGCCCATCAATACTTTGAGATTTATTGACAGAGGGTTTGATTCAAGGAAATCGGGTAGTATTCTTCATAAGTATGGCATCACCTTGCTCAGGAAAAATGTACTCTTGCTCCCCCAGCTTCCCCAGCTTCCCCCGCTCCCCCTCACCACAAGACTTATTCAGCAGCCCCTATCTACCAGCCAGCGCGATCGCAATCCGATCCTGGTATCCTTGAATCTCCAGTTCCAGTCGCTGTTCGGGCTGATTACAGAATAGAACACCCCGATAGCCACTGGCAACCAGCAAAAAAGATAACTGTTGACTCTCTCCAGCTTCTACAGTCGCGTCTCCTAAATTTACCTGGCATTTTGCCCAATCCACACGCACATCTCGATGGCTGAGAATATCGGTAATTAAGACTTGATGGATTGATTGCATTACCTTAATGGCTAAGTGACGCACCGTAAATCCGATCACCCCCTTCTCGAATTCCTCTACTCTTATTTCTGGGGGTAATCCCGTAATCGTGAGTGACTCCGTTTTAGGGGATTGGGGAAGTATTGAGTATGGAGGGGCGGGTAATGGAACTTTCTTTTCGCTATTGATAATAACGTTTGTGCAAAACCCGCCCTGACTGCGTTTTGAGTTAACTTCCTTATCTCTCAAAGGACGTTCTCTCGGCGCTAACGGGGGAATCACAGAGATCTCATCGGGATTAATTGCCCACTGCTGCGCTTTTTTAATCAAATTAGACTGAAATTTTGCGGCTTTCCTCAGCTTCCCCTGATTCGTCACATACTCTACCTGTTTTTTCTTCGTCCCTATCCAACGTTCCCGGGCAAATTGACGCTGTTGCAGGTTCGTATCGTTGAAAAATTGTTCGTAAAATGCTAAGGTTTCGACCAGTAATCCAATTTTTTCCAAGGCAATTCCTATCTGTGGCATCAACAGGTAATCTTGCCAGTCTGAATTGGATAAAATCTGCTCTTTTATAAATTGTGCATAGTCCTGGCGTTGGTCTTTGCTCAAGTCTTTTGGATTTAATTCTGACCCTGCCAGTTCATAAACAATGTCGAAATTTAGCGTGGCTTTTTCCTCAGTTGAACCGATGACATTCGGCAAATCGCTGTCTAGCAATTCCAGGGCATCTTGCCAGTATTTCTGGCGGAAGCAATAACGGAACAGTAGCCGCAGTAGCTTGATTCTGATCCCATCTTGCGTCGCCAGTTGAAAACAGTCTTTGACTTTAGCCAAGTCATCCAACCCCACATAAACCACGCAGGCTTGCTGGTATTCCTGCTTCGTTTCCAACGCCTGGGCAACATAGCGCAGCCATCTGCGATCGCGGGGTTTGCCAGCTTGCCGCCATTGGCTGATAATCTGATCAGCTTCCCCTGCTTGTGCCAAATGCGCTAATCCTTCAGGCATTCCGGTCGTGAAGGCTTTTGCCCGATGGTATTCTGGGGTTTGAGTCGCATTCGCGTCTTCCCAATACGGTATCGCTTGATCATAATTTTCAGCCCGATAAAAACACGTCCCCGCTTGCAGGTTTAGTTCTGAGTAACCCGCTGAGGCTAAGGTGGCTAGCACTTCACCAAACTGCTGCCATTGTGATGAGGGTATTGAGGAATCATTGGGAATGGTTTCAATGCGACGGGCATAGTCCTTAATTCCTTGCTGCCATTGTTTTTGTTGAATAAGCCGTTGATTTTCTCCTATATCCTTCCCTTCTGCCTTCTGCCCTTTACCTTCTGCCTTCTGCCCTTTACCTTCTGCCTTCTGCCCTCTGCCTTCTGCCTTCTGCCCTCTGCCTTCTGCCTTCTGCCCTCTGCCTTCTGCCTTATTGATAATAAACTGACTAAAATTATCCAGCGCTGCTAAATCATCAGGAGATGTTACCATAAACCGCGCCAGAATACTCTCAGCCGCTGATTGATGTTGGGGGTGTGAATCATACCAAGCCACCAATTCTGACCAGCATAGTCCCTGCCAGAAGCAATCCCACGCCTGATCCGATTCCCCCAACTCCAGGAAACAATCACCCGCTTCTTGATACTGCCGTTCAAATTTCAGCGCCCACGCCTGACAATAGTTGGCTTGAGTGATATCCCCTAAATCCCGATAGAATTGTTTGGCGCGACGTAGTAAACTGGGATTTTCTGCATGTAATCCTTTAAGCTGAAATTCTTGGGCGATCGCACCAGGGTCATCTTCCCGCATTGTCTGTACCATATTCGGCATACCCGGTGCCAGGGTTTTCACATTATCGTGCCAACGGCTTTTGTGTTTGGCATAACCTAGCATTGCCTGCAACAAGGCTTCATCACTGGCATAGTTCCACAGTTGACGGTTTCCTGTGTCTGAATCGACGATAAATAAATAATCCGTTGCCCGACTAGCTGCCACATAGAGTTTATTGAAAAAGTATTCAACCTTGACTTTTTGGTCAACGCCTTGTAAATTCCAGACATTATCGCTGCACTCTTCACCAAATTTATACAAAATTACCCGTTTAAATTCCAATCCCTTGGCGGAAATGGCGCTTAAAACATTTTTTAGCGGTTCGGGGGATAGTGGGGAGTGTGGAGTTAATTCCCTCATCTCCTCTGTTCCCTGTTCCCTCGATTTCAACTGAGGAAAAATCTGAGATAATACTTCATCCGCTTGAGCATACGCCAGTTCCTCTCCTTCTTCACAGGGAACAATGATAATTGTATCTTTGATATAAGTGATTAATTCCTGAGCATGAATAGTCTGATTGAGAACAAAGAGTTGCGGTTCAGGGAAATCACCCGGATGCCATGCGGTTTGGGGTTGGAGTTCGGGAATGTTAAACAGAACGTGACGCCAAAGCTGAATTAAGTTGGTGAATTGAACAATAGACAGACTTGACCGATAGTTATAGGACAACTCCTGAAAATTAACCGTCAACTTTAACTGATCTGCTGGATCAAGGGCGGTAATCACTTCCGCATCAAATGCCGCTTGGGTACTAGACCAATGGAAACCCGTTGGATTTAAAGTTTGAAACGGATCACCGGCAAAGGCAAAGGGTAAACTCGGAATCGGTTGATATCCCAAATGGTATTGGGAAAACAAAGACAGCCGCATAATTAGCTGTAACTCTAGGCGGGTAAAGTCTTGGGCTTCATCACAGAATATGGCGGTATAGTGGGGATGATAACACTTCAATTCCAAGACTCTGGCAATTAAATCTTGGTCATCCCAGTATCCCAGTTCCATGGTTAGATGCTGATACCAATGTTGCCAAATTGTCTCATAGATTCCCTGAAATTTCTCCCCATCAATCGTGCGTTCTTTGCGGGGAACTTCCTCCTGATAGTCTTCCGGCGTCATGTAGTCTGATTGACCGTAGCCTTTAATAAAACTGCGGATAATATGCCAACAAATTTCTGGGGAATAGCGGCGGGATTGGGGAAGATGCAAGATCAGTTTGGCGAGGGCGGACTCGGGACAGGTTCCCTGATACAGTTGTTTGAATCGATGGAAGGAAATATAGTGATCTGGGTTAAACCGTTGTCGTTCCTGGGGGGGGAGTAAGCTTAACAGAAATTTACCGAAGGGTTGAAAATAGCGATCGCAATTGGGAATCTGATCACCGGGAGTGCGTTCAGCGACAAAGCGATGATGGGAACGCAGGAGTCGATTCACTCCATCTCTAGCAATATCCAATAACCGTTCATTGTAGGTGAGAAACAGGGGTTGACCCGGAAGCGGTTCGGGACGGCGATGTCCTTGGTGGGTGTAGTATTTACGGTAGCAGTAATCGGCAAACAGATAAATCAGCATCGTGGATTTCCCACTACCCGCCCGTCCATTAATAAATAGGGG
>CAZNNK010000409.1:0-6443 GCA_964574085.1 uncultured Coleofasciculus sp. | reverse complement strand
CTACTATCTTTCCTATGCTCTTGGCAAGAGTTTACCGGGAGAATTGGGTGAACAAATTGCTTGGATAACGTCCATAACTGTTATCATCTCTATCATCATACATGGAATTAGTGCGACTCCCATAATGAAGTGGTACGAGCAAACCGCTCAGGAAAGAGAACCAAGCCACATGTCTTGACGTTAAACCAATGAAAATAGCAGTCACGAACAAAGATTAGAGCTTTTTGCTCCGGCTCAAGTCAGACACCTGCGCTGAATAGCTAAGTACCTGGACATAAATTCTGTCCGCTGTACTAAGAAATGTTAACAAGCGTCAAATCCTGGCTGTTCCCTGTTCCCTTATCCTCATTTGTGCTAATACAGAGAAAGATACATTTATACGTATCACCGATTACGCCAACCCCGGATCGCTAGAGTCAAACTATTATACCTACGATGCAACCTGACTTACAGGGACTAGAAATTACCAAAGGAGAACTCAAACATTTGAGTGGAGTGAATGTTGATAGCGTTTTGCGACCACCGACTCTGCCCAAATTTATCGCGGAGATTACTAAAAGCCTGTTGATTATTATCCTGATTAGTTTAAGCGGGTTTGTGCTGATCCAAGTTTTTCCGGAACATTTGCAGTCATTAATCGCTATCCATGCGCTTCCGGCTATTACGTTATTCTTAAATGATATTCGCAAAATTGCCATTAGCCAAAACTGTAAGAACTTAATCAGATTATTTGAAGATGTTAAACGCTTTAATCGGGTGATTAAAGCGATTGATATTAATGACAAAATTGAAGCCGTCGGTAATCCGAGTGTAAGCTTAAAAAATCGGGGACAAGTTATTCAGGCACTTCGGCTAACCCGCAGCGATATTATTCGAGCCTTGAAAACTGAACGAATTCTTAGAGAAAATGCCAAATTTATCAAATATAATTCTGAACTATTTGATACTAATCTGATGGCGTTGACAGCTTTACAAGTTAGCGATCAAGCGACGGAACACGGGCGTTTACTCAATGAGGCGTTACAGATTGTTGTGGATGTGCAACAGGAAATGAGAACGTTACAAAATCGGCACTCATAGGGTCGGGAGATGGGGGAGATGAGGGAGATAAGGGAGCAAATGACAAAGGACTAAGACTTTTTCCAAATGTACCCTAGTAACCAAAACAAGACGATAGCAATGAGGGCGACGGCGGTGGGTATAGGCGAATTAGAGACAGTAATCACAACACTGATAATGGCAGTGAGTAGTAATAGCACCTGTAGCACTAATATCAGCGGTCGTTTGCCGATAAACTTGGGACTCTGAAATAGGGATGGACTTCTCAATTGTAACCACCAATAGATGAGTTGCAATGACTTATTCACAAATTGATAGCTCAAAAGCCCTTGCAGTTTCTTAGCCCGTTGTTTTCCGAGAATAGTAATTATAATATCTCGTACAATTAAACCTGTACGAGTGGCAAGATTCGCTAGCACAATTCCGGGAATATCCTTTAAAAGGGTTTCTTTACCAATCCGGTATTGATTGCGAAAGAAGTCTTCTTTAGCTTGGGGAGAGAAACTACCAATCGCATCTTTAGCTAATTTTCCCGCTGCTAAGGTATTCACCGTTGTCTCAAAATAGCCAGGAACGGGTTTATAACTGGGTGGTTCATCACCGAGTTGAGCCAGTAATCGTTCCACATCATCAGGATTAGTGGGTTTAACTCGCTGGCGATTCCACGTTAATTGTTCCCTGATTTCGTCTTCAATCACCGTTTCTAAGTCGGTCATTAAAATTGAGCGATGACCTTCTAAAACCAAATCATCTAAAATAATCTGCATGGCTGCATCAGACAGATTTGGCTCAGTGAATAGGCGCAGATGGGATTTGAGTTTCTGGCGAGTGTTGGCTGTGGAATCGGGGAAAGACGCTTGAATGAGTTGTTCTAAGTATTCATCTTCTGTACATTCGTGTTTTTGGGTTTGTCGTGCCAAAAAAGCGGAAAAATTTTGCACTGATTCACGAGTCACTAAGGCTTCAACAATACGATTGAGTCCATCCAATCGCCCCCACAAGATATCATTAGAACGCCAGGATTTCTTGAAAAATCCGCCAAACGCGAGTAAGGTATCCCCCGCTAATTTATCCTCTAGCGTTTTCCCTTTGCCCAAACCGAGCTGGGCATCATCTGGACTAAAGCGAATGGTCTCAATTATATCTTTTTCAGAAAGATTGGTTAAATATTCAAAGGGGTAGAGTACCCGGTCTACGTCAGAAAACTGTTGGTAACGCTTGAGAATATCCTCACCATGGTTGAGTTGACTGGCTTGAATTAACCGTTCTGATGCCTGATTAATTTGATGGAGAATTGAGCAAAACCGTTGACTACAGTTTTCCGGATCACTATCTTGATATTTTGGCTCCGACCAAATATGCTCCAGAAGTGATGGATCATCATCGAGTTGGCGAATTTTTTGCCGGAGTTGGGCAATAATACTCGAAATCTGTTTTTGCGGTAACCAGTCACTCTGGTTTTCCTGAAGCTGGTTTAACTCTAATCCTAGCTGTTCCGCAGCGGAGGGCAATGTCTTAAAAAAGTCGGCGGGAACGAACTCTAGGCGATTTTGATCTAAGCCCGATGGGGACATGTCAGCTAAACCATCCGCATCAAAGAAGAAGCGGTGCAAACGCAAGAGGCGGTCATAGACTTGCTTGCGCCACTGCTGTTGAAAGTCTGCATCAGAATTTTCTAAACTTTTCTCCAGTAAACTGTAGAAGGATTTACTAACTTGAGGATGACTGAGTAATGTATCTAACGTAAAGCGAATAACTTCTAGCAGTTTCAATTGTCGATTTAACCGACTGACAAGTAATCGCTGCTTATTATATTCATCGATTTCGGTTGTTGTTTCAAGCTGTTGAAATAGCTTATCAATAATGTAGAAATGCTTCCTCAACGCATAGTCTATATCCAGATTGCGAATGTGCTGACTGGCTTGTTGAAGAATTATATCTTTATCTTGACTGTCTGTCGGGCTAGTGATACCCGCAATTAACCGTTGTCCGGTTTTATCTAAAATGGCTTTTTTATCCTTCCCTGAAGCCGTGGTTTGCTCTCGATCCATGCGTAAAATCAGGGGGAGGATGCGATCGCGCAACCCAATCAGGCGACTCCGGAGGTAAATCTCTTCATTCACGCTAATTTGGTGGGAAACACCTGGAGTGGAGGGGTCTGGTGCTTCCACACTGGCGAGTAAGCTATTATAGCGGCTGATTTTATCGTTTTGGGCTTGGATTAACTCCAAATCGTTGCTAATGCTTTCATAAGTGGGGAGTCCGACTAACGCCTCCTGAAGCACCTCCCAGGTGGTGGGTTTCGCCATGGCATTAAATTTAGGATTTCCCAAGAAGCGATCGGGGTTGGGGTCGATATAAATCAGCTTGCGATCGACGGGACGGTTAGCCGTGCGAAAATAGATATCTTTGATGGTGTAACTAAATGGTCGATTATCCAACACCCCACCATCAATATAATGGAGTTGATACCCCTCTGGCGGTCGGGGTTCAGGTAAGTCCCGGTTCTCCAGTTGTCCCCAGCGAATCAGTCGCTGATCAATGTCATTGGCATCGTCTTTTAATCCTACATTAACCGATGGAAATGCCACCGGAAAGCATGAGGTGATTCGGCAGAGTTTGGCTAGGGATTGATAGGTTTGTTCCGGCGTCCGATTTAAATCCGCTGGGTCATGATCAGGATTAAAGGGTTCATGGCGTCCTTGACGATGCTTGAGGTGAAAAATCTGGCGATGATTTTTAACTTCAATGATTTGACCAGTATCATCAAATACCTTATAAATATGTCCCAGTATATCGGTTCCCGTGACAAATAAATCAAGTTCATTAAACGCCGACACCCACTCCCCTGCTGGTGCATCGGTGCGATTATAAATGCCCTTTTCAAAGGCTTCGGCTAGGGCAGTTTGATAATAGCCTGTACCATCCAAGACTGACTCCCGTTGGGTTTCCTGGGTTGAGGGTTGATGCATTAATTCACGGATATTCCCACTGTCGCGCCAAATTTGGGCAAATTCTTTAAAATCAACAACGGTGTCGTTGGTGCTATTGGCAAGGGCGTAACTCAGCAACACCCCATTAACGCCTCCGGCTGAGGTTCCAGAGAGGACATCCACCACAATATCCGAATCCGTTAGGGCTTTAATCAGCTTATAGATACCGCGCCCCCGTACCGCATTATAGAATTCGCGGCAGATCCCATTCATATAAATGGCGAGAGAAACACCACCATACACGACAAGTCCTAAACGATGTTCGCGGCGAAATTCAGGTTTGTCTAGGGGGTTACGGGAGGTAGACATTAGGCGATCGCGTCTTGAGGTGAGATATCCCCTATTCATAGCACGTTATGGCTCATGGGTGAAGTAATTGGGCGGTTGTAGACGCGGAGCGGCTTCCCGTAGGGTAACCGCAGCTACACAAACCAAACCCGCCTGCGCGGGTTTCTACATCCCTAGTTTTTCTTTAGTCAGTTCGCGTAGGCGGACTTTGTTTCGTTTGGTTCCGCGATTTCCTTTTCAACAAGGCTGAAGTTTACTTTGTTATTGATTGCGTTCCTCACGCAAGAACTGCAAATTTTCACAGATAGTGATTGTTAGAGGATGTTCATCACCCAGCAGGCGTTTACTCAACTCTAAGGCTTGCTGACAAAAAGATTCAGCTTCACTATTATAGTTATACCAAATCCGGGGAATGCTATCCCCGGTATAACCCAGTCCGCGCAGGCGGACTTTGTTTGTGTAGCAGCGATTTCAATCGCCTCCTCTTGCTTTATTTGTCCAATATGCCCCATGCGATCGCGGAAACGGTTGTTTGTTATCCACTAATACAATAGAGTAATCCTCTTGTTCCTCATCTAGGGCTAATGTAGCATCATATAAAGGAATAGAAGCGCCTTGAGCATTCAGCTTTGTCCCTAATTCATCACCCCAGAGACAACGCTCAACCTTGACATCTGGGCGTTCAAGATGAAGGGTTGTCTCGATGAGTTTGAATGTTTCCTCATATTCAGGATTCCGTACTCCAGTACCGTGGACAAACAAAACTGTTGTCATCGTTTTTTAACGGGGGCTATAGCTGAATGAAAAGGCAAATCAGCTTTATTTCAGTATAAGGAAAACCAACCGCTTTGTTGGGATAGTGTTGAAGGTGTGAGTGAATCGCTACCGTGAGTCAACTCATGTACAAGGGGAAGCCGAACCTGTCAAGATATATTCCCTTCGCCAACCTGGGAACGAGAAGCATAACCTGTAGGGGCGACCCACTTGCCCTAATTAAAAACACTATTCCACTCAATTTGTTCGGTTCGCCCATGGATAATGAATATTGATCGCCAATCCCCAAAATCCCCAAACCGTTCCTCCTATCGACTTTTACGGGGACTGGCATTTATGATCAATGCAGGATCACAAGCTGGTTTAAACGATGCCGCGATCGCTCCACGTTCATTCTCACTCCGTTTCCCGCGTTAAATCGTCCCTGTTGCGGAATGGCTTTCCCAGTCAGAAGCTTCTGGCTGAAGCCTTGAGTATCTCTCAATCCACCGTGAGCAACTTCCTCAACGGTAAACCCGTGGATTATATCAATTTCGTGGAACTGTGCGCCGCCTTAGGACAGGAATGGCGGGATATTGCTGATTTAGAGACGCCTTCCCACGCCGATGAAGTACAACAGATGAGAGCCAAAGTGCTGATGAGTGGATACCCGCCTCATTTTAATCTGACGCAAACAATACAACAGGCAATTTGTCAAGCGGGTCATGATGTTTTTTTGGCACAGCAGAATACTGCCCTGGATAACTACTTAAAGCTCTCTGATTACCTGCTGCTGCTATTATCCCAAACCACCGCCGTTAGCGAAATAGTACTCGAACAGGTGCGGCTGGCTAAAGCATTGCACCACATCACACCCCAAAAACCCGCCATTTTGCCGATTTTAGTGGACGTTTGTCAGAATGGAAACGGCGCGAGTACCCCCTTACCTTTCGATTTACTCGGCTATCTCCAAGGCACTCAACCCTGGCATTGGCGTTGTCATGATGATCCGACGATTCTCGCCTCAGAAGTTCTCCAGGTTCTCAGCCAAGGGCGCACCGCTTTGCCAACGGATCATCAATTGGCAATTTCTTGGAGTAAACTGACTCCCCAAACCCAAAAGGACACGTCTCTTCATGCGCCTCTCCCAGTTGCAGCACCGGAATTACCCGAAGGACAAGTCGATCTTGACTCTACCTTTTACATCAATCGCCCGCCCATTGAATCGGTTTGTTATGAAACCATAACTCGACCCGGTTCCTTAATCCGAATTAAAGCGCCGCGACAAATGGGAAAAACCTCGTTGATGGCGCGAATTCTGCATCATGCTGAACACCTGGGATCGCAAAC
>CAZNNK010000408.1:0-6444 GCA_964574085.1 uncultured Coleofasciculus sp. | reverse complement strand
TATGAAGCCTGTAACTTCAGTGTTTGAATTTATCCAAATCACTAAGGGCAGGCTTCAAATCAAAAGAGATGAAGAGTTTAAACTTGAAGGAAGTATTGATGGGATAAAAAAAATAAATGCTTCGTTGTGGTATGACACCTCTTTTCAAAACAATCAAAATAAACGGATAAGACCAGATATTCGTCTCAAACTATCAATCGATGGAACTACTAAAAACTATTGTTTTGATGCCAAGTATCGAGATTATGCAGAACAAGGTTCTGAACAATTTATTGAAGATGTTCTGGGTGTTGCTAGAGATAAATACTTAGTTGAAATCAAGGATAAGCTAGAAAATCTCTCTGCTAGCTTTATTCTACATACAGATGAGCGAGTCAATTACTGGGGAGAAGTTCCCTTCAGGGAAAAAGTAGATGAAATAAAAGAGATATTGAATGATGATAGGTGGAGTATTACGGATAGTTCTGACTATATTGGTCGAAATCACAGAAAAAATTTATCCACATTGAAAGGAAGTAAAACCTTAGAAGATTACCAAACCAAAGGAGTTGGTCATCAATACGGCGCAATTCTGTTAAGACCTGATAAAAATCCTGAAAAAGAACTCAAAAAATTACTGCGCCTTTTACTTCAATATCACGGTTCTCTTCAAACATATTGTTTGAGTTGTGGATGTTCCTCTAAATCAATGGAAGATAAGCCAGATAACTCTAAACAGGGAAAGGGAACTTACTGTTATTGTGACCAGTGTCATCAGTTTTGGGTTGTGCAGCACTGTGTTGGGAACGGTCATCGACTCCTAAAATTCAAAGACTCATTTCATAAGCGTGATCCCGCAGCAGATGCTGGTAAATGGATGTATATCTGTCCTGTCTGCAAAAGTTCTTATTTTCATCCCTAATCCTCACTCAGGTTAAAATCGCCCCACCCATTAACTTAGAATACCGATAGTCCAACTCCGCCTTAACTAACGGCAAACCCTCCAACGCCTTATCCTCCAGCACAATCTTTTCCGCCGCATCTCTTGCTAAATTCAACACCTCTTGGTCTTCCACCAAACTGGCTAAGGCAAAATCCGCTAACCCCGACTGACGCCGCCCTAAAACTTCCCCTGGACCCCGAAACCGCATATCCATCTCGGAGATAAAAAAGCCATCTTGAGACTGTTCCAACACTCCCAAACGCTGACGCGCGGTATCCGTTTTTGACCCACTCATTAATAAACAATAGGATTGATGGGAACCCCTTCCCACCCGCCCTCGTAATTGGTGCAACTGCGACAAGCCAAACCGTTCCGCATTTTCAATCATCATCACCGTCGCATTGGGGACATCTACCCCCACCTCAATCACCGTGGTGGAGACAATAATTTGTGTCTGATTATCCCGAAACGCATTCAGCGCCTCATCCTTTTCTGCTGAACTCATCCGCCCATGTAGCAATCCCACCTGAAACTGTGGGAAAATAGTCTCAGAGAGTCGCTGATGTTCCTCTACTGCCGATCGCACATCTAATTTCTCTGATTCTTCGATTAACGGGAGGACTATATACACCTGACGCCCTTGGGCAATTTCTCGCCGCATCAAGTCATAAGCGTTTTGGCGTTCTTTCCCCGTTAATACCGATGTGTGAATGTTTTGGCGTCCCGGCGGTAACTCATCAATTTGACTCACATCCAAATCCCCATGTAAGGTTAACGCCAACGTCCGCGGAATTGGCGTCGCTGTCAGGGTTAACACATGGGGCGATTGTCCCTTTTGTTGCAACTGCGCCCGTTGTTCTACCCCAAACCGATGTTGTTCATCTATTACTACCAATCCTAAGCGCTGAAAATTCACGGGGTCCTGAATTAACGCATGGGTTCCGACTAATAGCGGTAATTCCCCGGTTTCTAACTGAGAATGGATTTCCCTGCGCTTCTTCACCTTCACCGAACCCGTTAGTAATTCCACGGGAAGATGGAGTAAATTAAACCAACTGACTAATTTCCGATAATGCTGTTCTGCTAACACTTCCGTTGGTGCCATTAATGCGGCTTGATACCCCGATTGAATCGCCGCCAAAATTGCAATTACCGCCACCACCGTTTTCCCGGAACCTACATCCCCTTGGACTAAGCGATTCATGGGGGTGGGTTGTTGTAAATCGTTGAGAATATCGTTGACGACCCGTTTTTGGGCAGAGGTGAGTTTAAAGGGCAGTAGGTGATAAAATTGATCAATCAGTTTCCCCGTGGGCGCGAGAATAGCACTGGATTGCTGTTGCTGCTGCATTTTCCGCCGTTGGAGAAATCCTAATTGTAAATAGAAGAACTCATCAAACACCAAACGGCGTCTGGCACGGCTGAGGGTATCCGTATCGGTGGGAAAATGGAGATTCGCGATCGCATCACTAACTCCCATCAAATCATACTGTTGACGCATCCCTTTAGGCAACGGCTCTTTGAGTTGATTCACCGCAGGTAACGCCGCGAGTACCGCCTGTCTTACCCAATCGGCGGGAACCCCTTCGGTTAAGGGATAAACAGGCATGACTCGACCAATTTTAAAGGAGTCAATCCTTCCCCCCAAATGGTCTAACACCTCAATTTCCGGCGTATCTAAAGTAATCCCATACTTATTCTTTTTCACCAACCCCGACGCCGCCACAATTGCCCCAGTGGGATAGCGACGTTTTTGTTGTTCTTGCCACCCCCGATGACTGAAACGATTTCCGGCAAAGAAGCGATTCAGTTTCAGTTGACCCGTACTATCTTTAATGATTAACTCAAAAATCGATAACTTCTTATTCTTCGGGCTGCTAAAACAGTTACACCGCTTCACCGTACCCACCACTGTCACCGTTTCCCCGGCGACTAAATCCTGAACATTCACCTGACGGGCATAATCAATATGATCCCTGGGATAATAGTAGAGAATATCTCGCACCGTCTGTAATCCCAACCGGGCTAAATACCCACTGCGGCGATAACCAATATCCGATAATTCAGATAAGGGTGAGTCGAGGTTAAAATTGACGTTTACCTTAGATTTTTCCGCCACCAGAGGCGTCGTCCGAGGAGATTTAACTGTTGGGGTTTGAGGGGGATGAGTCTTTTCCTCTTCCCGGCGTTGAAGTTCCTGTTGTAGCTTGTCGAGAAACTGTCGCGTATCCGCCACCAGATGTTGACGGTCTTCAACAGTCTTATGATCATACCGTCCAAATTCCGCTGCAATGGATTGCCATTTGCGCCGTTCTACAGGAAGAAGTCCGTCGGGTGTCTTACCAAAACTCAGGCAGAGAAACTCACTAAAACGATACTGATTTCCCTGCAAATCAGTAAAGCCCTTTTCGGCTTCTACCGCTAGCGCTTTTTGCAATCGTGTCCAATCGGGAATTTCTGTACTCACAATCTCTGATGATTAATAAGCTTTTTTCTTCACTATTGCCTATTGCCTATTGCCTAGCGCGTAGCGCTATAACTAATCCTCAAACCAACTCGCCCGCCATGCGGCTTCGGCTTGAACCACAGTCCACTCTCGTTGTTTTTTACGATATTGTCGCTGAAATTTCGTGGTGTGGGCAATCAGGTTACGGATTTGATTCCGCACTTTGACTAATTGCGGTTCCGTAAACTCAAGTTCCGATAGGCGCAGGTTAACTGCCACAATTCGGGTTAGGGTTGAATCATCGTCATCCTCCGGCGTTTGGGTTTCGACTAACAGGTTGAGTAGATTGGAACCGGGACTGCTTTCACCCGCCGCATCCGCTTTGGTTGCCGCTTCCAAGACAGTTGCAGGTAGTTTATCAGGAATAATACCCTCTTGTTGTAAAAGATGATTCGTCTCCACGGAAACCGTTTGCAAGGTGAGAGCAATTTGGTCTTCGAGCATCTGTTGCCACTGTAGCAGTTGAGTTGGCTGAATCGGCTGTTGGGGGGCGAGGGCTGAATCAGGGGAGGGGTTTTCCGTGGGTTCAGCCAAGGATTCTGTTGACTCCGCCAGTGGTTCTAACTCCTCCTCTTCGTCTTCTAGCTCATCGTCCAGGGTTGACGATAGGTCTTGCGGAAGCTGTAGGTGTAAGAGTAACTCCTCTTGTCCTTCCTTGCCAATCTGGCGTAGGGCTTGCTGTAAATTTTGGCGCTGATTGAAAGACAAACTTAAAAAGGCATCTGGATAGCCTTGAGTACAAACCTGGTAGCTTGCCAGCATCAACTGTTTTTGCACCGTTTGCACCAACACCATCAAATAGGTGGCGTAACTGTCGTGAAGTTGGGAAGCTAGATGTGCGATCGCTTCCTCCATCTTACCTAAGTCCTGCTCAATGCGTTCAATTGCGCTCACCATTATCTGCTAAGTAGGTAGGGACAATAAAAGTTAACGGCTGAGATCGTCATTTGTCATTTGTCATTTGTAAAGGTTTGAGGTTTATTTACATAACTTAACATCGTTGAGTTTATTTCCACCAACCCACCGACTTACTACTCCCGATAGGTATGCTTATTGACCAAAAAACGTAGGGTGGGTTAGGCGGACTTTCATTGAGGCGATACCTATTTAATCAACTCTCCGCCGTAACCCACCATTGTTAAAGTTATTGGGTGTATTTTTCTTAAATCGGACGTTGAATTTTCTCCGATAACTAAGGGCGCACGCCATGCGCCCCTACAGGCACACGCCACGCGCCCCTACAATAAACGGCTTGACTCGACGCGACGTTTAGTCGGATGATTCCGATTCAATCCCCTCACCCAGAACATAACGGGTAAAGCGGCGCACTTGGATATTTTCCCCCAACAGAGCAACGGTTTCTTTGACCAACTCTTCGACGGATTTGCTTTGATCCCGGATATAGGGTTGGTCAACTAACGATAATTCTTTCAATCGTTTCTCAATCCGACCCTGAACAATCTTCTCTTTAATATTGTCCGGTTTCTTCGCTAAGTCATCGCGCCCCATTTCAATTTCTTTTTCTCGTTGAGTAATCGCGGCGGGAATATCCTCCACCGACACATACTCGACATTCGGACAAGCTGCCACTTGCATCGCGATATCCTTGACTAAGGCTTGGAATTCCTCGCGACGAGCCACAAAATCCGTCTCGCAGTTGACTTCCACTAAGACACCAACTCGTCCCCCAGTGTGGATATAGCTGCCCACAATTCCTTCAGCCGCCATCCGACCGGATTTTTTCTCGGCTGACGCAATCCCTTTCTGACGCAGCCACTCGATGGCTTTGTTCATATCGCCCTCATTCTCTTTGAGTGCTTTTTTGCAGTCCATCATGCCTGCGCCAGTTTTTTCCCGTAACTCTTTGACGAGTTTTGCTGATATTTCCGCCATCTTGCCTTTATTCCTCCTTTGTTTTTGTCGGTGTCAATGGACAACGGACAGATAACCCCAGTGTATCGGGTGAGCCGGAAATCGCCGCTTATTCTTCGCTGTCCTCGCCTTCCTCGGCGCTGTCCTCACCTTCTTCCTCCATGTCCTCCTCAAAGGAGTCCATATCCTCCTCGCTGTATTCCTCTTCCATCTCCTCGATGGCTTCGGCAAACTCTTGCTCGTCCTCTGTTTCCAGTTCCCCGTGACGCCCTTCATAGATGGCATCGGCTAACTTGCCAATAATCAGTTTAATCGACCGAATTGCATCGTCATTGGCGGGAATCGGAATATCCACCACATCCGGGTCACAGTTCGTATCCAGCATCGATACCACAGGAATGCTGAGTTTTTCACATTCTTTGATGGCATTGTATTCCCGGCGCTGGTCAATAATTACTACAATGTCGGGGATGCGCCGCATCATTTTGATACCACCGAGATATTTTTGTAGCTTGCCTAATTCCCGACGCAGTACGGCGGCTTCTTTTTTCGGCAAGAGGTCAAGGGCACCGCTTTCTTCCCGGCGTTCCAGTTCTTTGAGTCGTTCCACCCGCCCTTTGATGGTTTCCCAGTTGGTCAGCATTCCTCCCAACCAGCGTTGGTTGACGTAGTACGCGCCACAACGACTGGCTTCTTGGGCAATAATTCCGGCGGCTTGGCGCTTAGTACCGACAAACAGACAACGTTTTCCTTGTTCGGCGGCGGTTCGCATATAGCTGTAGGCTTCTTCCATCAACTGGGCGGTTTGCACCAAGTCAATGATATGAACGCCATTCCGGGCAGTATAAATGTACTGATCCATGCGGGGGTTCCAGCGACGGGTCTGATGACCAAAGTGAACCCCGGCTTCCATCATTTGAGCCAAAGAGACGACTGGCATAATTAATTTAAACTCCTTATTCGGGTTTATCCTCCATTCAGGCGGATTTCCTGGCGGGAAACACCCGAAGTCCTGAATGTGCGATTTTTGACAACCTTTCTAAGGTAACATAAATAGTCGGACAAATTTCAAGTTGACGGTTGAGAGTGGGGAACAGGGAACAGGGAACAGGGAACAGGCAATGGGCAATGGGCAATGGGCAAT
>CAZNNK010000407.1:0-6467 GCA_964574085.1 uncultured Coleofasciculus sp. | reverse complement strand
GATCAGAAAGGCACTAAATTTAGTCACTATAAGCATAACCCCCATCACATAAATAGTTTAAGTGATAATCATGTTATGTCAATCCACGAGGACTCCTCTGGTTTAATCTGGATTGGCACTAATAGCGGTGGACTCAATAAATTTAACCACCAAACTGGAAAATTTACGCATTACACCCATGACTCCAAGAATCCCAATAGCTTGAGTAGCGACAATGTTTGGTCAATCTACGAAGATAGCAACGGTGGGCTTTGGGTTGGCGCGTTTGGGGGTGGACTCAATAAACTTGACCGCCAAACTGGAAAATTTACACATTACACTCATGACCCCAAGAATCCCAATAGCTTGAATAATAATACAGTCTCATCAATCTATGAAGATAGAAAAGGTACACTCTGGATTGGGACGTTTGGTGGTGGACTTGATAAATTTGACCGCCAAACCGAGGAATTTACTCACTACCTGCATAATCCAAATGACCCCAATAGCTTGAGTGATAATTCGGTTGTATCAATTTATGAAGATAGTTCAGGTACACTCTGGATTACCACATTCAACGGTGGACTCAACAAATTTGACCGCGAACCTGAAAAATTTACCCGCTATACCCACGACCCCAATAACCCCAATAGCCTAAGCTATGACCGAGTATTGTCCGTCAATGAATACCCAGCCGGGACACTCTGGATTGGCACCTACGGCGGCGGACTAAATAAATTTGATATCGCTACCGAAACCTTTACCCATTACACCGAAAATGACGGTTTACCCAGCAATTCCGTTGTCGGTATCCTCGCAGACGATAATGGAAATCTCTGGCTAAGTACAGGTAATGGCTTATCCAAATTTAACCCCGAAGCGGAAACCTTTAGAAACTACGATGTCGGTGATGGACTTCAGGGAAACGAGTTCGATGGCGTGAAAGCCTACGCCAAAACCAAAGATGGCGCGATGTTATTTGGCGGACTCAATGGCTTCAACTTATTTTATCCCGACCAAGTTAAAGACAATCCTCATATTCCCCCCATTGTCATCACCGATTTTAGAATCTTTGATAAAACTGTCAAACTCAACCCCGCCATCTCCGTTGCCAAGGAGATTAAATTATCCTACAAAGACGACTTCTTTAGCTTTAAATTTGCCGCCCTTGACTATACCAATCCGGAAAAAAACCAATACGCCTACAAACTCGAAGGATTTGATCACGATTGGATTTACTCCGGAACTCGACGCTACGCCAGTTATACGAACCTCGATCCCGGAACGTACACGTTTCGAGTTAAAGGGTCTAATAATGATGGGGTTTGGAATGAAGAAGGCACATCTGTGACGATTACGATTATCCCGCCCCCCTGGAAAACAGGCTGGGCTTATACCCTTTATGGGATTGCCATATTCGGCGCTATTTATGGCTATGTCCAATGGAAAACGTTCGCCCAAGTCAGAGAAAATAGTTTACTACGTGCTAGTGAGAAAAAGCTGAATCAAATCTTAGACGCTATTCCCGTCGGCATTACAGTATTTAATAAATTGATCCAACCCGTATTTTTTAACACAGCAGCTTTTAAACTATTGGGCGTAGAACGGCTCACTGATGCTCCCATTACGGACTATTCTGATCTTTATCAATTCTATATTGCGGGAACGGATCAGTTATATCCCCCAGAAAACTATCCAGTTTGTCGGGCGTTACGGGGAGAAAAAGTTAAAGTTGATGATTTGGAAATCCGCAACAATGGCAAGAAAGGCTTATGGGAGATTTTAGCGACTCCTATTTATGATGAACAAGGCGATATTATCTATAGCGTCGCTGCTTTTCAAGATATTATCCATCGCAAACAGCTAGAAGCCGAACGCCAGCAGTTTACTGAAGCCCTGCAACAAACGAATGAACAACTGCAAGCTATTTTAAATACTGTACCCGGTTGTGTGGCTTGGATTAATGCAGACGGACGATATCTCAGCGTTAATCAACATACAGCGAATATGTGGGGCTTGTCTGCCAGCGATTTTCTTGGTCAAAAAATTGGCTTTCGCAACAATAGCTCGGAGTATATTCATTTTATACACCAGTTCTTGGCAAACTCAGAACTTACCGCTTCTCAGGTGGTTGATTTCAAAATCAAGGATTCGATTCGTCATTATTTGATTATCGCGCAAAAGTATCAACAAGGTAAGGCAGCCGTTTTAGTGGGGATTGATATCACGGAACAAAAGCAGGTTGAAGCGGAACTGCAAACCTCCCTGCGGGAAAAAATAGTTCTGCTTAAAGAAGTTCACCATCGGGTCAAAAATAACTTACAAATTATTTCCAGTCTCCTAGATCTTCAATCCCAGACGTTAACCGATCCCCAAGTATTGGATGTTTTCCAACAGAGTGCGAATCGGGTTAAGTCTATGGCGCTGATTCACAATCAACTGTATCAATCTACCTCGCTAGAAAAGATTGACTTTGCCGATTATATCGAAGCCTTAGCCTCCTATCTATTCCAGTCTTATGGTGTGAATCGAAATTTGATTGAATTGAAAATTGACGTTGAACCGATTTCTCTCAATCTAGACACGGCGATTCCTTGTGGCTTATTGCTAAATGAGTTACTGTCCAATGCGTTAAAATATGCCTTTCCGGAATCCCGTCCAGGTGTGATTACCATTAAACTGACATCCGAGTGCGATCGCCGACTGATGATCACGGTTCAAGATAACGGAATTGGCTTACCTAAAGGGTTTGAGCCGGAGAATCCCAAGACATTGGGATTTCAGTTAATCCAGGCTTTAACTGAACAGTTAGAAGGTGAATTGGACATCAAGCCAGATCCAGGAACCCAATTCACAATTCGGTTTTTTGAAGTCATGAATCATTCCTAGTGGCAGTTCCCTCCCCTTGACAAGGGGAGGGTTAGGGAGAGGTCAGATTAAGGTATGGGAGATGTAGCTTGGAAGGTGATACCAAATCCGCTTTTATTACCCCCTTTGCCACGGCGATTGAAATCGCTGCTACACAAACTTGCGTCCGCCTGCGCGGACTGGTTTATTTGATTATCTACATTAAGGTCTAAATGCCGAACAGCTTAAGGCAGTGAAATTGGGCAACACGAAGACAACAATACCTGTAGCGATACCGATTACCCCTTCTAGTTTTGCGTTAGTCCGCGTAGGCGGACTGGCGATTTTGTTTAAATGAGTTGTGAACAAAAACAGGGGTAAAAAACTTGCTGAGTAATGGTTGTTAGTTCACAAATGATTTATACTATCTAGAGGGGAGTGATTTCTGGCACGGCATCGACTTTCGCGCTTCACAGTTTGACCAGAAGTGACGTGATAATAATCACCGGAAAATGGTTTTTTAATCACAATCAGGAGTATGGTTAGCTATCTATGATAGATAAAAGTAAATGAACTCAATAAAAACCAATGAAGTTTTGCTATCGCGGTGTCTCTTACGAAAAAAATCCTGTTCAATTCAAAATTGTTGAAACGGGTGAAGTCGCAAAATTTCGGGGAGGCTACTACATGGTTCACCGGACAGCTATGAATTTAGCCCCTCAGGATAAATCAGGATTGGTTTATCGCGGCGTTCCTGAAGACACAGGTAAGCATACTGTGCAATTCTTGGGATGCAAATATAATATTTCACATGTATTTGTTGAACCGATCAAAGCCCACGTTTAATTGCTAATAAAAACAGCACTTTGATTGAGCGATAAGGGCACTGAGTTAAACTTAGTGCCATTCCACTTAAATCAGTGGACAAAATTCATTCCAGGTACTTATAGCAATAGACACATCGATTAGGACGTTCGGCACCATTGTAGAGACTAAAATGCAACGTCTCTACATAAATGATGTGTCCTAACAGCCATGGCGGTTGCTATAGATCTTGAACGCACCCCACTCAAATCGAAGATTCTAGATGGGGACTGCGCTCAACTATTTCGTTCAATTTTAAAGTGGACAGTTGATTCAGATACTCTGTTAGCATGTATGGTGCTGAGAGCTACAGCAATCCTGAATACGGACTGAGACTCTAGGAGATGTTAGTCTGAAGTAGGGTTTTGATTATCTCTGCACCTCCTATGTGTATCGGAATATTATACCACTTAATTGCCCAGGAGTTGAGACAAACCTCCCTGGGAGCCATCTTAATTATTCTCTTAGCTGTGCCAATAGCATCACTGGTTGGGTTAGGGGTATATTTGGCTTTCAGCAATGGACAGGCTGTCAGTGAGGCAGCTTCTCAAGTATTATCTCACGAAAGTAGCGATCGCGCTCAACCATCTCTCGCCCCTGAATCAGCGACTGCTCATCTCAGTCCAATCAGTTTACCCAATCGACCAACAATACAACCCGATCCAGTCAACTCGATCATTATCGATTTTATCGGTAATTTCTCTAGTTATTTAACTTTAGCTAAAACCAACAAATTTTTCCAGCATAACGCTATTAACACACGCACGACGATTAGTTTATGTCTAGGACTATTCGTGACCACGACAGGGATAATCATTTTGATCACACGTTGGCTAAGGAAGTCAACCTCCCAGTCGTTTAGCAAATTCCCAGACAATACTCGTGCTAAAGACTTATTTGAATCGATATTTAATGAATCGGCTGATGCCATTTTCCTCGTTAATGCCAAAACTCTAGTGATTTCAGATTGCAATCACCGTGCGGTGGAACTCTTTGAAGCCCACAGCAAGCAAGAATTACTCAATACCGAGGGACATCTTCTCCAAAAAAAAAGATTTACGACCGGACAACTGCGTTCTATTGCCAATCAGCTTAAGCGCTACGGTTTTTGGCAGCAAGAGTTAGAATATATCAGTAAAAAAGGTAACGTATTTTGGGGCAACTTAGCCATTCGACAAATTGATGTGGCAGGTCAGCCAATGCATCTGGTGCGGGTGACTGATATTACCCCCCGCAAACAAGCCGAAGCCGCGCTCTTGATTCGCCAACGCCAAGACGCCGCGATCGCACAACTGGGTCAAGAGGCATTAATTGAGGCAGATTTATCCCTCTTAATGGATTGGACAGTCACTCTGGTTACCCAAACGTTGAATGTAGACTATTGCCAAATTCTGGAACGTTTACCCAATGGTGAGGAATTGCTGCTTGTAGCCGGATTTGGTTGGCAAGCCGGATTAGTGGGTCAAGCCACCGTGAGTGCTGGCAAAGAGTCTCAAGCGGGTTATACCTTACTCTATAGTGAACCGATTATTGTCACAGACTTAGGCACAGAAACACGGTTTCAGGGTTCAGCTTTACTCCAGAATCATGGGGTTGTCAGTGGAATGAGTACGACAATTCCCGGTCAAAATCAACCCTTTGGTGCGTTAGGAGTTCATACGACCCAGAAACGCCAATTCACGGACGATGATAGTTACTTTTTACAAGCGATTGCCAATATCATTGCCACAGCCATTGAACGCAAACGCACAGAAGAAGCCTTACGGGAGAGTGCGGTGCGGGAGAGGGCGATCGCGACAGTTTTGCAACGGATGCGTCAAACCCTGGATATTGACAAGATATTCACAGCGACAACAGAAGAATTGCGCCATGTCTTGAACTGCGATCGCGTCGCCATCTATCGGTTTAATCCGGATTGGAGTGGCGAGTTTGTCGCTGAGTCTGTGGCGGATGGCTGGGTGACGCTAACCATTGAACAGCAAAATAACCCTGATCTCAAAGCCGATGCTTTAGAAGAAAAACGTTGTACCCTCAAAACCTTGGATGGCTCAGAAAACCTCTCGATTTCAAGTTTCCATCCCCAACTTTACCCGCCCTATTCTTGTCCAAATCCTAACATTACCAATCTTCAATCCGATAACTCGCTACAGGATACCTATCTAAAAGATACGCAAGGCGGTGCTTACAGCCAAGGTGCAAGTTATCGAGTCGTCGAAGATATTTATAAAGCTGGATTTACGGACTGTTATATCGAACTCCTTGAACAATTTCAAGCCCGTTCCTATATCATTGCCCCCATATTTTGTGGTCAAAAACTTTGGGGATTACTCGCCACCTATCAAAACTCCAGTCCTCGCGCTTGGCGAAAATCGGAAATCAGTGTCGTGGTGCAAATAGCCACTCAGTTTGGCGTCGCCGTACAGCAAGCACAATTATTACAGAAAACTCAGGAACAAGCGTTAGATCTAGAACTCACTTTAAATCAACTCAAACGCACCCAAGCCCAATTGGTTCACAGCGAAAAAATGTCCAGTCTGGGACAAATGGTGGCAGGTGTAGCGCACGAAATCAACAATCCAGTTAGTTTTATTTACGGTAATTTGACTCCTGCTAAGGACTATTTTCAAGATTTAATTCATCTGATTCAGGCTTACCAAAAGACTTATCCTACTCCCACAGCAGAACTTCAACAACTTATAGAAGACATTGACCTAGACTTTCTGCTCGACGATTGGCAAAATCTGCTCAAATCCATGCAAATTGGCACCGATCGCATC
>CAZNNK010000406.1:0-6469 GCA_964574085.1 uncultured Coleofasciculus sp. | reverse complement strand
CTGCAAGGGAATGAGCAAAATCGCGGCGAGATAGAGTAAGATGGGAACGCCTAAGAGTTTGCCGACTAAAATACTCTGGGCAGATTGGGGACTAACGCGAATAAAGTTGAGTGTGCCGCGACGTTCCTCTCCCGCTAAGTCAGCGATTAGCATATAAGTCCCCACGATTAGCAGGATGAATATGACAATTACACTCAGCCATGCGAACATTTGTCCCTGTTGATATTGCCACCACAGAGGAATATCGATGGCATCTTGTGGGCATTTGTGGACAGTTTCAATTCTTTGTAGATGGGTGATTTTTGTCTTAACGTCCGCTATACTGCCTTTGAGTTGATTAATTTTGTCCAGATCAAAGTATTCGGCGCTACTATAGCGAAATAATTGGTCTTGTAGTGAGCGATATTGCTCCTGAAGTTGGGACAGTTTGTCCTGATTAGCGAGGAAACTATCTCGTAGTTTACAGAATATCTCGGTGCTGCGAATGTAGGGGTAAGCATCAGGATCACTCAAGTGAGTAAATTGATTCAATCCATAGAGGAACATCGCTAAATAACCAAGTACCGATGCGCCAAGTGCGATCGCGATATTCCGTCCCTTTAATCTTCCCTTCAATTCCCGCAAGAGTTGCGGGTTCCAGTCTCCTAGTTTGTCTATTCCTTTGAGTAGCATGAAAACAGTCTCCTAAATGGGTCATTGGATATTTATTATTTGTCCTTTGTCTTGCGTGAAAACCTTGGTAAGGGCGAGTTTAGTTAGATCTGGGTGATGTCAAAAACGATAAGAGTAAAATCCGCCCCTACAGTCCTGAAAACGTTCTAAGAGACTTGTTGATGTCCTAGTTTTAAGAATATAGTTTCTAAGTCTTCTTGAGTACAGTGGAACTCGGTTAACGGAATTCCGGCTTCAACAAGCGATCGCAACAACATCGCACTCTCTTCTGGATTCCCAGAAAAATCAACCCGTACCTGGTTCTTTCCCGGAATCCGTTCAATTTCTTGCACTAAGGGATAGTTTTTCAGTTCAGCCGTCAATTCGCCCATATCTCCTAAACTAGAGAGAATAATCTTCTGACGGCTAAGGCGGCGATACAGTTCAGCTAAAGGCGCACTTTCCACCAGATAGCCGAGTTCCATAATTCCCACTGACGTACAGAGTTCGGCTAAGTCACTCAATACATGGGACGAAATCAGAATCGTCATCCCCGCTTCTTGTAACGTTTTAATAATTTCCCGAAACTGCATCCGGGCGATCGGATCTAATCCGGAAACGGGTTCATCGAGTAGCAGCAGAATCGGTTCATGAATAATCGTTCTCGCCAAACTCAGCCGCTGTTTCATCCCCCGCGACAGGGTAGCAATTAAGCTTTTGCGCTTACTGGTAAGCTGTACCAGTTCCAACACCTCTCGTAAACGTCGAGTACGCCGGGGTTCTCGCAGGCGATAGAGTCGGGAAAAATAGTCGAGATAATCCCAAACCGTTAAATCCTCGTAAACCGGGAAATCATCGGGGAGATAACCAATGCGCTGCTTGAGTTTGGGGTTGCTTTGATCTCGCAACAAGCGATCGCCATTAATATAAATTTCACCCGTCGTCGGTTCCTCGGCGGCGGCTAACATGCGAATTAGCGTCGTTTTCCCTGCGCCATTGGGACCAATCAATCCATAGACTTCACCAGCGGCGACTTGTAAATCGATATCATTGACGGCGATATGTCGGTCAAATTGCTTCGTCAATCCATGGGTAGAAATGGCTAAGTCTTGACTTAGGGGGGGTGGGGATGGGAGAAATGTTCCTGCTTCCATAGTTGATGCTGATGGGATCTAATGTCCGCCAGTTTAACCTCTCTGAAGCTAAGCTATCTCTCATCCGGTGACACTTATGCAGTTTGGACAGGGGATTGGGGAACCAGCACCAGAAAAAATTAAAGTTAACGGTTGAGATTAGGGAACAGTAAGAATTTGAGGTTTCTTAATATTTCCTAACACTTCTTAATTTTACTTCATCGATTGATATCACGCCCAATATAAATAATATCCTCTTCGTCCTCTAATTCGCTCTCAATTCTAGAACAGGAAAATGCCACGAGAATCTTGTCTCCTGTCTTCGTCTGACAAAGCATTCTAGTTGTGTTGATGCCATTGCAACAAGAGTCATTTTTCGGGGAGACTAAATCTTTAAGCTGAGACTCATCAATAATCAAGGATAAAGGTTTGCCGATTAATTCAGAATTGTTATAGCCAAACAAAGCATTAGCTGCTTTATTGACAATTTTTATCATAGATAACGAATTGGTAACGAATAAAGCATCTCCTATATATTGGATAATTTTATCCAGATATTGACTCGACGCTGCCCAAGCATCTAATAATAATTTCGTTTCATTTGAACGTTGAACTAAGGTCTGTTCTAAATTCATCCGATCAGTGACATTCTCACATAAAATAATTAGTTTATTTCCTGCCTGATAGTCTTCACTGTCATTGATAATATACATATCAAAATAGAGAAGATTACCTCGTCCAGTAAACCGCCCAATTCCTTTTAAATCAAAGTTTAACTGTCGCCCCTGAAGGATATCGCTCAAAATCTCTTCCATCCCGACAATTTCTGGAAAACTCAGACGGACATCCTTGCCTAGAGTCAAATCCTGAGGGTGATCGGCAAACTGAGCGATTTGATTTGATAGTTCTACAATATTGAATGATTCATCCACGGCTAAATATTCTATATGCCGAGCGACTAATAATTTTTGAAAAAGAGGATGCATTTCAATTTATACTGCCTTGTATAATTCATCGATTAAATTTGATTTTAGCTTTAAAAATAATTGGTTTCAAGTATATTTTTTGATAATGAATATTATTTGATCATCCAAACTATTAGAAATTAATCATGTTTTTCCAGCTTTCCTTACGCTCAAAGGCTTAGTTATTCTTAGCTTGGGCAAGAGGTAAGTATTCCCTCGCCTCATTGTGTATAGTAGAGGTTCACTATAATGATTTATTTTACCGCAATAAGAAAATAGGTGGTCATCTTGCCCCTACCCTTCACGTCAATCATACCCCGTTGCTCAAACTCAAATGTATCCTTTAGTTTTTCGTAGGTTGCGGCTGTCACTTGGATACGTCCGGGTATACCCTGTGATTCCATACGGCTGGCAATGTTCACGGTATCTCCCCACAAATCATAACTGAATTTTTTTAGACCAATTACGCCAGCAACCACCGGTCCAGTGTTGATGCCAATTCGCATATTAAACGCCTGTCCTGTCTGGTCACGAAATTGGGTAATCGCCCCTTGCATATCCAGTGCCATCCGGGCGATCGCGTGGGCATGGTTGAGGGGCGATCGCGGTAATCCCCCCACCACCATGTACGCATCCCCAATGGTTTTAATCTTCTCCAAGCGATGGTGTTCGCAAAGTTCATCGAAGCTGGAAAAGATTTGATTGAGTAAGTTGAGTAATGTAATCGGAGGCATTGATGACGACAGTTGAGTAAACCCGACAATATCGGCAAATAGAACCGAAACTTCAGCAAAATCCTCGGCGATGATCTGATGTTCATGTTTCAAACGCTCGGCAATCGGTTCAGGTAAGATATTCAGGAGTAGCTGTTCAGATTTTTCCTGCTCTTGTCGCAATGCGGCTTCTGTTTGTTTACGCTTTATAAACTGTCCCAACTGATTCCCAATTGCTGCCATCACCTGCATCAGTTCCTGATCCGGGGGTTGCACATCACAGCAATAGAACGTGATCACACCCAAAATTTGCTCATCGTCTTGAATCGGAAAGCCAAAAGCACTGCTTAGTTCAGCAATTGGAAAGATCGGGGATAGTGACTCGGAGGTGATATCGCTAACCCATTCAGGAGAACGACTCGTCCAAATTTGATCCAGTAATCCCCCCGTAGGGGATGCAATTAATGGTTGAGTTATTGACATTGATTCTGGAATCCCATGGCTAATCCAAGTGTGTTCACACCGCCACTGAGGCATCACTCTGTCAGTTTCGATTGATTCCGAAGTCCAAAGTTCACCCAAATCCCACGCCAATGTTTCCCCAATTGCGGGCAATATTTTGGGTATGGCATCCTCGATTGTGCCTGAATCCGATAGAAGACGAGTAATAGCATGTTGAGTCGCTATCCGTTTTTGTGTCCGCTGACGTTCTGTAATATCACGCCCAATATAAATAAAATGGTGACTCCCTTCTGTTTCCATTTGAATCGCTGAACAGGAGAAGGATACTATTATTTTTTCTCCGTTTTTTTTCTGGCAAACAATCTCCCAATTATTGATCGATTTTGGCTCAACGCAAAGTTGATGTTGATGTTCGCTGAGTAAGTCATCAGCCAGGGATAGAATCAGGCGAATAGATTTGCCAATCAATTCAGCTTCGTCATAGCCAAATAAAAGTTGTGCCGAATGATTGACCGTTTTAATAATACCAGAAGGATTAGTCACCAATAGGGCATCTGCCATTGCCGTAATAACTTGATCAATGTACGCTTTCGATGCCGACAAGCGACTCACTAATAAACTGGTTTCATTGGTGGCTTGAACTAAGGTTTGTTCTAAAACCATCCGTTCCGTGACATCTTCCAATAAAATAATTAATTGATTTTGGTTATCAGGGTTAGACGAGTCAAAAGCTAAAGGATGTTTAATCACATACAAATCCACATACAGCGACTCGCCTGTATCTGAACACCGGGTAATCGCCTTTAATTCAAAAGTATCCTGTCGTTCATCCAGAATATCAATCAGAATGGATTCTAACCCAATGAGTTCCGGAAATCCTAGACAGATAGTTTGTCCTTGGCTAACCTGATCGGGGTCTTCGGCAAACCGCTTGACTCCCGGAGAAGTGTCCAGAATTTGACCGTCTTTATCTATTAATAAATATTCCCTGTGGCGTGGTGCGAACAGGGATAGAAGTTTATTTAAACGGATACTCATATCAGCTTATTTTGGTGCTGTGAGCTGAATCCACGTCTTCGGCGCAGATTCCTATAGCAGAAGGCAGGAGGCAGAGAGCAGAAGGCTTTTTTACGTCGTTTCAGCGATTTAATCTGTCCTGTAAAGCCTATAGTAATGTATTTCATTGTTATACATTTGGCGATTTGGTAATACAGCCGAGGAAATCTTTTTCATTCAACCATTCGCTGCGCCAGTATAAAAAAAATATCATCAACATTTTCCCCTGTTTTCGCTGATGTGGGATAGATAGCAGCGATTTGGTTCGGATAATTCAATCGGCACTTTTCCAGCAAATCTTGCTGTTGCTTTTCAGACAGAAGATCGGCTTTATTTAACGCAACGATACCGAATCCTTTAGGATTGACGGATAAAAAGGCTTGTAAGTGATCAGAAATATGATCGATTGTGACTTTACGACTGACATCAGCTACAATGACTGCGCTACTTGCCCCTTGTAGGTACATCGGTGTCACCGTTTTAAATTTAGTATTTCCCTCTAAATCCCAAATTAGCATTTGTACCTGGAGCGTCTTTTTTGGCGTTTTGGCTTGTACCTCAACTGTTTTTCGGGAAATCTTGACACCCACGGTTGACAGGTACTTATCGCTAAACTGCCGTTCCACAAAGCGACGAATCAAGCTGGTTTTCCCGACACTAAAATCGCCCAGCATACATATTTTTTTAGAGAGCAGGGAAGTCATCCTCGTTTTTTAACTCCAATTGATAGGGAATCTAGTATATTTGAATAGCAAAACCTGAGCGCTACAAAATAGTTCTGAAATTATTAGTTATCTGTGTTTTGTGTCACTGATGAATGATCAATGATTGCCTGGATATCGTCCAGATATCCTTTGCCAAGAAGGGCGGGTTAAGTTAGAGGTTGTGTTCCGAACATTAGTGGTCAAACCCGCCCCTACAAAAATGTAGAGACGCCCCATGGTTCGTCCCTACAGGGGTTAAATACTGCCATACACGGGAATAGCCGCACCGCTTACATCTTGTGCGGCGTCTGATGCTAAGAAACAGATCACCTGGGCGATAGATTGGGGTTTCACCCACTGAGTGGCATTTTCTTCTCCCATCGCTTGACGATTGGTTGGTGTGTCAATCACGCTAGGGAGTACACTATTGGCAGTGATATTCGTGCCTTTGGTCTCATCCGCGATCGCTTGAGTCAGGGCGACAACGCCCGCTTTTGCTGCACAGTAGGCGGCTAATTGTCCCCCCGGTTGCACCGCACCCCGCGATCCCACGGTGATAATGCGCCCATAATTCTGGGGCAGCATTTTTGCTAAACTGTGTTTGCACACCAAAAAGGTGGTATTTAAGTTTAGGTCAAAATCGTTTTTCCAGGCTTCGTAACTATATTCGTGGGTTTTGCCCATGGAAAAGCCACCCACTAAATGGATCAGTACATCCACCCCTTCCATATCGTTAATCATTTTGGTGACATTCGCCTCATCCGTGAGATCGGTCGGGACAAAGC
>CAZNNK010000405.1:0-6483 GCA_964574085.1 uncultured Coleofasciculus sp. | reverse complement strand
CCACAAACCTTTTTTTTTTGTGTGGGTTGTTTCTTTTTTTTATAATATAGTGGTTTATTTGGGTGATTTGGGGGTTGTTGGGGGAGATGGGGAAGATGGGGAAGTTGGGGAAGATGGGGAAGATGGGTAAGATGGGGAAGATGGGGAAGATGGGGAAGATGGGGAAGATTCCCAATCAACAATGAACCATGAACCATGAACAATCAACAAATGACAAATGACGAATGACTGAAACACCAGATACACAGAATTGACATCTAAAGATTTTACCGTAGAGAGGCAAAGGGTGCTTTGTCTATAGTAAAACAAAGACAGGATCGCGTTTGCCTTATGCATCACTCAGAATCGGGCATTTTTTCTCATCCTCCAGATGTGGCGACTTCTTCCCCACCAGCGCGTCGCTTTCCTCGGTTTGCTAATCCTGGACTCTGGATCAATCGTATCAGCCGTCGTTGGAGTATTCATCAAAAAATTGGTTCTGGCTATTTTCTAGCGGTGAGTATTGCTGTTTTTGGAACAGCGACAGGATTAATCGTAGGAGAATATTATGATGACCGCGCCAGAGAGTCATTAGAAATTACTCAGGAACGTCTAGAGCTGATGGAGGATTTAGAACAATCCTTCTTTAATATCATATTATACCAGGAGCGATTAAAATATTTATCCTTAAATCAGACTATAAAAATTGAAAACATTATTGAATTAAACGAAAATTTAATCAAAGCCAATAGCCAACTGTCAAAATTACAGACCCATTTAAAGAATAATCGCCAATTACCTATTGGTTATCCTAATTATACTAAAAAATCTACAGCCCTGTTGAATGATTGTGATCGAGGGTTAGATCTATATCAGCAAACCGTTCGTTCTCTTTTAGAAAAAATCAATTCGGAAACAATTACGGTTACTCAGGCTCAAACCATTAAGTCCTTTTTGCTGACAAACTTGAAAGAGGAATTAATTCCCCAATTTGAAACAATTTCAGCAAACTTAGACGAAGTTGTTCGCTTAACAGAAATTCAACAACAGCAGGCAAAGGCGAAATTCCAAGAAGCCAAGATATTACGGGCTGGTATCATTGCGGGGAGTATGATGCTATCGATAGGAATTGCCGCTGTTTTAGCCATCTATACCAGTCGCGCGATCGCCCGTCCAATTCAATCCGTCACCCGCGTCGCCGAACAAGCCACCCAGGAGGGCAATTTTAACCTACAAGCCCCCGTGACAACGGAGGATGAAATCGGCGTATTAGCCACATCCCTGAATCATCTAATTCAACGAGTCGCTACCCAAATTCGGGACTTACAGCAAGCCCAAGTGCAACTGATTCAAAGTGAAAAAATGTCTAGTTTAGGACGGATGGTGGCTGGACTTGCCCATGAAATTAATAATCCGGTTAATTTTATTTATGGCAATCTGACCTATGTCCAAGATTATACCCATGATATTCTCGAACTCTTACATCTCTATCAGCAACAGTATCCCCAGCCTTCAACGGAGATTCAAACGAAACTTGACGACATAGATTTGCAGTTTATCCGTGAAGATTTACCCAAAATCATGAACTCCATGCAAGTGGGAAGCGAACGCATTCGCCAAATCATCCTATCCTTGCGAAACTTCTCTCGCCTTGATGAGGCAGAAATGAAACAAGTGGATCTTCATGAAGGAATTGATAATACACTTTTAATTTTAAATTCTCGCCTGACTCAGACTATTAAAGTGATCAAGCAGTATGGACAAATTCCTTTAATTGAGTGCTATCCAGCACAGCTTAATCAAGTGTTCATGAATATCATTAGTAATGCCATCGATGAACTAAGCGTTAAGTCCGGTTTGACGAAACGACAGATTTTAATTAAAACCCAGCACGTTAATTCTGATCACGTTGAAATCACAATTCAGGATACAGGTTCAGGGATTCCTCCAGACATAAAACCTAAAATCTTCGATCCCTTTTTCACCACCAAGCCCATTGGACAAGGAACAGGGATGGGTTTGGCTATATCCTATCAGATTATTGAGAAACATCAGGGAAAAATCAAGGTAATTTCAGAATTGGGTCAAGGTTCAGAGTTTGTCGTCAGTTTACCGATTAAGCCGAAGTAATTCCGTAGATTATACAGTATGCTCTCACCGATAACTTTCATTTTTACGTAGATTCACGGTTTCACCAGAACTGGTATGATTCCTATAATCTTCCTAGTTGTATGAGGAACAGTAAAACGATGTATGAACGTGACTTAATACCAATGAACAATCAATCTAGTCCTGTAGATACGGTTTGGCAAGCGGCGAATACCCTATCAACAGAGGAAAAAGCAGAACTGGTAGAACGGTTACTGGGTCAAGAATCGGGGTTAATTGTCATATCCGCCACCAGTCATCTAGCTGACTATATCATCGCTCAGACAAACCTCTTGTCCAGAACAGGTTTGGCGTATGTATGGAGAGCGATCGCGAATCGGATGATTGGAGAGGAACATGAGCCTTGGGGTTAATGTTGATTGTTGATTGTTGATTGCCATGAACCATGAACCATGAACTATGAACCATGAACTATGAACCATGAACCATGAACCATAAACTAATTCCCTTCCCCAGTTCCCGGCGAACAATCGGGTAACTCACTCGCTGGAACCACTGAATCGGAACTGGCAAAGCCTTGTAATTTCTGTCTATAATCCAGTAGCTGTTGCCGAACGTCTTGTTCGTTAATCAGACCGAGCATCCGATTAACCACATTAATCGCTTGTGACCAGTTTTGGGTACAGACGGCTTGTCGTAATTGGGCATTGAGGTTCCCTGCAGGGCGACTGACTGTTCCTGTAGCGTCTCCCGGACTGATTGTTCCTGTACCCCCTCCCGCCAGTCGGAAGGAATTGGGTAAATATTTTTCTTTTTCAGTATTAATGTCCTGATTTTGGCGAGGTGTATCAGGCATTAAACCCGTGAAATTTCCTACGGCTAGGGAGAAGGGTTTTCCGAGGGATTGGGCGACTTGAATGGGGGGTGCAGCACGCCCGACTCTCGTGATTAAAGATCCACTGACCAACAATGGGGTGAGCAAGAATGGTAGCAGTACTTTGGTATTCATGACTCTATTCCTTGGGCAACCTTATCAGCTTCACTTTACCCGAAAAAGACCCGCAAAAGACGTATACAAAAAAGGCGCACTATCAGTCGTGCGCCCTCGCTTATTCATTAGTAACAGAGGCATAAGTTTGCGACTCCTGCCACAGCTTGCAGAGAAAAAACTCGGTGCGATCGCTCAGCTTGACGACAAATACACCCTCTTCACCCTGGGGATTGGATGTCATCCAAGTGCCTTTGAGGGTGACTTCGATATATTCGGCATCACAAATCGATAGAGAAATGTCATCGATGGTTTGTTGGCGAACCGCCTTTTCTAAGTCAGCCAACTGAGGCATATCGGCAGGCAGTAAAAACGAGGCGGTGCTAGATTCAACCCAGAGGCTGGATGCGGCTCGTAGTGCTAACATGACTCGTGCTGTCACCCATTCCTCCAGAGACCCCGCTAGGCGCTCTAGGTAAAAGCTATTTTCAGTGTAAGTCAGTTTCAGCATGACCTGATATCTCCTATTATTCCAGGTGGACGTGCTGTTCGCGCCAGAACTGTTCGGCAAATGCCACAGTGGGATGCATAGGCGCTTTGGGCTGGGTGAGTAGAGTCATTCCCGCTTGCTGGGGTGTGCGATCGCCTTTTTGACTATTGCACCGTTGGCAAGCGGTAACTACATTGTCCCAACGATGGTTTCCGCCCTTAGACCGGGGGATAACGTGGTCGAGGGTGAGCCGTTTGCTGCTACCACAGTATTGGCAACGATGCTTATCTCGACGTAAGACTTCCCGGCGATTTACGGGCGGGACTTTCCAGACGCGATCGCAATTAGCTTTGGTCAAGCGAATCTGTTCGGGAACCCGCAAGACTAAACTGGGTGAATGCACCGGATAGCCTTGACCCTTCAACCAATCTAGCGGTTCGGCTTTCCCAGTAACCAGGAGCGTCACCGCCCGCTTCAGGTTGACTCGACTGAGGGGGAGGTAGTTCTTGGAGAACACCACCACTGAGCTACTTAATCCGTTAGTTACACTCGTCACGCTTTTTACTCCTTGGGATAGAGAAACCCCGCTGCTGGTTGTCGTCAGAGCGGGGGAGTTGAAAAACGGTATAGTTTTCTTGTCCTAGATCGGTACGGCTTGGATGCGCCTGTACCTCCCGCTGTTGTAATCCAGTTTTGGATTGATCCTGGTTAAATGCTCGGCGTCAGAGTTATATAGAATGCCGATTTGGGCTGTACTGGGTTCTATCGAGCCATATCCATCCCCAATAAAAAACTCCACCGACAAACCTGCTGAGCGCCAATCGCCGAGGCGACTGGTATCAGGGCAAGGGGTGGAGTGGGATAAATGAAGGCTCACAGGAGGTAAATTGTTTCAATACTGCTGTTTAAATACTACACTTGTATTACGAACCTGTCCACATTGTTGAGGAAAAAAACATGATACGTACTGCTCCGAGGACTTCAACCACTGACATGGAAGTCACCAGCATCCGCTTGGAGAGAGAGTTAAAGGAAAAACTCAAAGATCTATCAGGCAACCAAGGCTATCAAGCCCTGATTCGAGATATCCTCTGGAACTATGTCCAGCATAAGTTGGGGGATTATCGACCCAACTTTTCCGTCTACGATATCAGAGCCAGCATTCGAGCCACCGCCCAGCAAGAAGAACGGTGTGTACTCACAGGGAAGTTTATTCAACCCCAGGAACCAATGTTATTAGGACTAACGTTTAACGGCGATATGGTGCCCCTCAGTCTGGAGAGTATGCCCCAGGAGACATCTAACCTTAAAGCGGCGCGTTAGGCATCCACCGATTCAAAATGCGCTAACGGTAGGGACGCGACATGTCGTGTCCCTATGATACGTCCCATGATGGGAATTTTGGAGAAGGTGAACGCGCTATGGCGAAAATCAAAATCCTGCAAGAAGGTCAGTCCTACACCTTTCGGTCTTACTTCGAGTTACCCTATGAAGCGGATGATATTTTAGCTGAGTTCGACTACTCACTCGCAAGAGCCGAGTTATCTCTACCTAAAACGACTAAGCAGCTAGACCGACTGCCAGAACTCAAGCAAAAAATAAGAACTGTCTTGCCTTTTATCAGTCTTAGTAATGAAACAGCCCGAAGAGAAACATTAGTATCTCCAATTATGTTGGAGGTGATTTGTTATTGCCAATGCCAAATGCGAATTGAATATCCTTTAACCGTCAACAACTGGCTCAAGGGCAATCTTGATTATCTATTGCGTTCAAGGAATAACTTGGTCGTTGTTGAAGCCAAAAATGATGACCTGACTAGAGGATTTACTCAGTTAGCTGTTGAGTTAATTGCTCTATCCCATATTGAGGAACAAAATGTGTTTTATGGGGCGGTGACAATGGGTGATGTTTGGCGGTTTGGTAAACTGGAACGCCGTCAACAACAAATTACTCAAGATATCAATTTGTTTAAAGTACCGGATGATTTGGATAGCTTAGTCAGAGTCCTGCTGGGAATCTTGGAGGGAGAGTGAGGGCGATCGCACTCGGAGGCGACTTACAGTTCCTCAATCTCTTTTCTAGTAAATCCTGTTGCTTCTGTGATTGTGTCAATATCAGTCCCTTTTTGTTTTAATATTCTGGCTATGTTAATTTTTTCTTGCTGTTTGCCTTGCTCTATACCCTCCTCAATTCCCTCTAATCTTCCCTCTGAGCGCGAACCTTCTATTAGACTGACTTCATAACGCCGATTCTCCATAAATCTCAGGTAGTTCGCTCTTTCTTCTTCGCTCAAGCTATCGACAAGTAAATTTTCCTTCGCTTCCGCTAAACCTTGAGCTGTAAATTCCTCTTTAATTTGGCTCTTTTTCAAGAAATATATCCATTCGTCTAAGGTCGTCTTTGCTACGTCGTTAAAGTTGTTGACTTTAATCACATAATATTCGGGAAAAATCTCATAGACGTCTTGGATATTAAACAGCTTCTGCTGGTTTATTGATAGACCCAACCTGTCTTCTAAGTGAAGACCCCGAAAATCTAATTTTCCTTTGTAAATATAATCATCCCCCTGTCCCAGAGAAAAGTAGACGACATTCACTGAATAAACTTTTTTTACTTTCCCATAAGGACCCTCTTTTTCCAGGAAGTCAGTAATTAATCTCGCTGTGCCATAGAGCATCCGATGGAAATAATCTTGCTCTGTATTGTTGTGCACTTCAATGAGAATCAATTCACCCTGGTCATTTTCAGCCAGAATATCGACTCGATTTAGCTTGTCATCCTCGGCTTGTTGATTGCTTTCACCTTCGAGGATTGATTGGATCTGGATGGGTTTCCCCAATAACTCACTCAAGAAACCTGCCCAAACACCATAATTAGCTTTGTTTCTCAGTAATTTTTTAATCGCCCAATCAAATCG
>CAZNNK010000404.1:0-6492 GCA_964574085.1 uncultured Coleofasciculus sp. | reverse complement strand
AATATGCTCTTTCTAATCGTTGGCGAGGTATACAATGGTTAATATGCATCTGCGGATTATACCAAATTTCCCAGCCTGCTTTGTACATATACAGTAACACTTCATAGTCATCTCCTGCTACCTTAGTTTTGCCAACTCTGCCAATTAAACCTGGGTGATTTGGTACACTTTCACACCACGCTTTCTTACGAACAACTAGCCCTGCACCGGGAGGAAGCCTTAATTTTTCGGGTTGAAATAAATGAGGTTCAGTCCCATGTTGCCTGATTGCCAAAAATGCCTGGATTTTTTCAAACCCTGGCGGCGGTTCAACTTCAAACTCACCATGAATTTGACCACTATAAGCACCAGCACGAGGATGAGCTTGACCAAAGGCATAAGCCGCTGCTATCCAGTCAGGAGTAGGCAAGTTATCGTCATCTAAGAAGCCAATAAATGTTCCTTTAGCTTCCTGTATGGCGCGTTTTCTGGCAAAGGCTAGACCCTGCTGCGTTTCAAAATAGTATCTGAGTGGAGGGTCGAAAAACCCGTTGGTCTGATAGTTTGCCACCACTTGGGCTGTATCATCTGTACTGTTATTATCAATAACAAGAATTTCCCAGGAAATCTGGTCTAAATCTGTTTGCTGTCGCAGTTTATCCAATAGCTTCGGCAAACGGCTGGCACCATTATAAGTCGGAATCGCTACTGTAAAATCTATAGACATTGTTTTGTCATTTGTCATTTGTCATTTGTCATTTGTCATTGGTTTTTCGTCATTGGTCATTCGTCGCAGAATGCTGGTAATCCTTTGGGGCGGGTTTAGTTATATTAGGGTGCAAAGCAAAGGTTAGTGGTAAAACCCGCCCCTACAATTCCCCCATCTCCCCCATCTTCCCCATCTCCCTCATCTCCCCATCTCCCCTTAATCGAGCAGTATTGAGGGGTGAGTTTATTTCTCCCCACCTACTTACCTTTCAGGGTAATGATTTGGTTCGGGCGATTAAAATAGCCATTTTTGTATAAATAGAATGGACTCTCTAAACTACTCAAAACGAGTTGCCATTGACAAGCGGCGACTAAATCCGATTGAAGTTTACCCTGATATTTAAGGCTGTGAATAATGAGTTTCCGCAAATCGTTAACGGTATAGGCAACAAAAGCTAAGGGGCGTTGCCAAGGCTGGACACTTAACATGCGGGTGACAAAACGACTGAGTCCAATGCCGCGAATAAAGGGGATTAAATAGTCTCGTTCTAAGCGTTTCTGGGGAATTTTATGGTCAATTTCCATGGCTGGGTTATACCAAATTTCCCAGCCGTTGAGCTGCATATAACATAACATTTCCAAGTCTTCCCCGGTGAGCATATTTCCCTGAATTCTGCCTGTTAAAATTAGTTGATTGGGAACCGTGTCGAGGTAAGCCTGTTTACGGATAACTAATCCGGCGGAAGGGGGTAATAATTTGTGGCGTGGTTCGTAGCGAAAGGGTTCATCGCCGCGTTCTGCGATCGCTAAAAAAGGTAAGATAGGTTTTAAGCTGTCTGGAGGTGGTACTTCAAAGTCGGGGTGGATTTGACTCCCATACGCCCCCGCCTGGGGATAGGCTTGGGCAAAGGCAACGGCAGCAGCCACCCAGTTTAGGGCGGGAATATTATCATCATCTAAAAAGCCGATTAGGGGGGCTTGGGCTTCCTTAACGGCTAATTGTCGGGCAAATCCTGCCCCTTGTCTGGCTTCAACGCAGTATCGTAGGGGAATGTCGGCAGACCAGTTTTCCTGATAAGATTTAACAATCTCAGCCGTATTATCGGTACTGTTATTATCAATAACAATAATTTCCCAGCGAATCGATTCTGTACCCGTTTGGCGGTGCAGTCGTTCTAATACTTCGGGGATTCGGCTTCCGCCATTGTAGGTGGGAATCGCGACGGTGAAGGTAAGGGACATAACAAGTCAAACGTTAAAGGTCAAAAGTCAAATGTCACTTTTGCCTGGTTTAGAAGACAATCGGTTTAAGTGTTTGTAGTTAGTGCGGAGGCACTGATGGCGCTAATGATGGCGCTAAAGCGCTTACTACGAACGTTTAAGGTTTTTTAGAGATGCCCCTGTCTTGGATTCTGATCCTAACTGAATAGTAGCTGAATTCGGCAGAGATTCTCCTAAAACTTTAATGAAGATTTTTTACGAAACCTGTTCAATGTACCGATTGCGGTTCCGGCAAATTTACCGCCTCCTTTTTCTCAAAGGTGAGGGCGTTATCCACACAATGAACGAGGATTGTATCTCCCGCCCCAAATGTGTTTTCTAATAACTTCGTGGCAATTGGGTTTTCCAGTTCCCGTTGGATTGCCCGTTTCAGAGGACGCGCCCCATAGACGGGATCATAGCCGACATTCACCACATAGTCTTGCGCCGTCGATGACAGTTCAATGGAGATTTTCTGATCCGCTAACAATTGTTCAATCCGTCGCAGTTGAATCTCGACAATTTGCCGCAGTTCCTTACGAGTCAGGGTATGGAAGATAATAATATCATCGACACGATTGACAAATTCGGGGCGAAACTGCTTTCTCAATGCATCAGTAACCCGTTTGTGCATCTCCTTATACTGGGTATCATCCCCTGCCACACTGAGAATATGATCACTGCCAATATTACTGGTCATGACAATAATCGTATTCCGGAAATCCACGGTTCGCCCTTGGGAGTCGGTGATGCGTCCGTCGTCAAGGACTTGTAATAAAATGTTAAATACGTCCCGGTGTGCCTTTTCTACTTCATCGAGCAATACGACTGAGTAAGGGCGACGGCGAATGGCTTCGGTGAGTTGTCCTCCTTCTTCATAACCTACATATCCGGGAGGCGCACCCACCAAGCGGGAAACGGCGTGTTTCTCCATATATTCGGACATATCAATCCGGATTAATGCCTCTTCACTGTCAAAGAGAAACTGTGCCAACGCCCGCGCTAATTCGGTTTTACCCACGCCTGTGGGTCCGAGAAACAGGAAGGAACCGATGGGGCGTCCGGGATCTTTCATCCCCGCCCTAGCCCGACGAATGGCGGCGGCGACGGCTTCCACGGCTTCTCCTTGCCCAATTACTCGTTTATGCAGATGTCCTTCTAACTGCAACAGTTTCTGGCGTTCTGACTCCAGTAACCGTTTTACGGGAATCCCTGTCCACTTGGCGACAATTTCGGCAATATCGGCTTCGGTGACTTGTTCCCGGAGTAAGGCGGAACCCTTTGCTTGGAGTTCCATCATCATCGTCTCTTTTGCCTCGCGATCGTGCTGGAGTACCTCTAATTGTCCATACTTAAGCTGGGCGGCTTGATTCAGGTCATAAGCCCGTTCTGCTTGCTCAATTTTAACCCGGAGTTGGTCTTCTTCTTTTTTCAGGGTATTAATTTCTTCTAAAAGTTGTTTTTCCGATTGCCATTGTCCGTTAAGCTGTTGGTGATTGGTTTCGAGTTGTTCTATTTCTTGCTCTATCCGGTCTAACCGTTCCTGAGACGACTGATAGGCACTACTAACGGCGGCGACACCCTGACGCTGACTTTCGGCTTCTAGGGAGAGTTTTTCCATCTTTAGCTGCATCAGCCTGCGATCAATGGCTTCGAGTTCCACGGGTTTGGAGGTAATCTCCATTTTCAGCTTGGCGGCGGCTTCATCAACTAAATCAATGGCTTTATCGGGTAAAAAGCGATCGCTAATATAGCGATTGGATAGGGTGGCGGCGGCGACTAAGGCGGAGTCGGTAATGGTGACATTATGGTGAACTTCGTAGCGTTCCTTGAGTCCCCGTAAAATGGAAATCGTATTTTCTACTGTCGGTTGTCGTACCAGTACCTGTTGAAACCGTCGTTCTAAGGCGGCGTCTTTTTCAATATGCTTGCGGTACTCATCTAAGGTGGTGGCACCAATACAGCGCAATTCCCCCCGCGCTAACATGGGCTTAAGTAAATTCCCGGCATCCATGGTCCCTTGACCTGATCCGGTACCGACAACGGTATGCAATTCATCAATAAATAGAACAATATGCCCATCGGACTGGGTTACTTCCCGTAACACGGCGCGGAGTCTATCTTCAAATTCCCCCCGATATTTTGCCCCCGCAATTAAACTGCCCATATCCAGGGAAATCAACTGGCGTTCCTTGAGGGATTCGGGTACATCACCATTAATGATGCGTTGTGCCAATCCTTCGGCGATCGCGGTTTTACCCACACCGGGTTCGCCAATGAGTACGGGGTTATTTTTGGAACGGCGGGATAAGACTTGCACCACTCGACGAATCTCTTCATCCCGCCCAATTACTGGATCAAGTTTCCCAGCTTTGGCTTGTTCGGTCAAATCCCGCCCAAATTTCTGTAGCGCTTCATACCGGGATTCGGGACTTTGATCGGTGACTTTTTGGGACCCCCGAATCGCTTTAATCGCGGCTTCCAGTTTGGGACTATCCAGGTCAAACCCTTTAAACAAGCGGCGTCCAATCCGTTCATCGGCGGCTAAGCCTAGGAGTAAATGCTCAACGGCGATATAATCATCATCTAGGGCGACGCGGGCTGCCTCGGCATTATCCAGCATAATATCCAACCCTCGCCCCAGATAGAGTTGGTCTACATTATTCACCTTAGCTTGGCGATTGGCGAACGCCTCCAACTGCTGCTGAAACCGGGGCACATCCACCGTCACCCGTGACAAAATCCGGGCGGCTAACCCCGCTTGTTCCAAGAGTGCGATCGCCACATGTTCAACTTCTAGCTGTTGATTGCGACAGCGGCGGGCAACGTCTTGGGATTTAACGATCGCTTCCCAGGCTTTGTCGGTAAATTTGCTGGCGTCGGTGGGCTGCATGAGTGGTTATCGAGTTTCCCTTGAATAGTATCTCCCAGTGGCAGTATAACAATCTACTCTATCGTTGACTTCTCCATGCTTTGAAAAACATGGAGAGGTCAAACCTCAACCTAACATTTGGCACTTATTCCACCGTGACTGATTTTGCCAAATTACGCGGCTGATCCACATCTAAACCGCGCCGCGCTGCAATATGATAGGCCAACAGTTGTAAGGGCATCACCGCCAAAATAGGAGACAGTAATTCCTCAACCACAGGCACCGATAATAAAATATCAAAGGTTTGAGCGGCTTCTGGATCATGCATCGGGGTCACGCCAATTAATCGTGCATCCCGCGCCTTGGCTTCTTGGGCATTGGATAGCACCTTCTCATACACCGTACCCGGCATGGCGATCGCGACCACGGGAACTTTAGCATCTAACAGGGCAATCGGTCCATGTTTCATCTCTCCCGCCGGATATCCTTCGGCGTGAATATAGCTGACTTCCTTGAGTTTCAGCGCCCCTTCTAAAGCAATGGGAAAGTTAATCCCGCGTCCCAAAAAGATAAAGTCTTGGGTTTCGGCAAACTCATGGGCTAATTCTTCCAGATAATGTTCCTGACGGGATAACACCAACTCAATCTGGGAGGGAAGTTGGCGCAACCCAGCAATGATTTCGGCAATCCTTGACGGGGGTAAGGTTTGCCGTTGATAGGCTAAATCCAGCGCTAAACAGTAAAATACCACCAATTGCGTGACAAAGGTTTTCGTTGCCGCCACACCAATTTCCATTCCCGCGAATGTCTCAATAATATGGGGGACTAAATGTGCCAGAGAACTTTCGGAACGATTAGTAATTCCCACCAGTCGCGGCTGATACTCTACGCCTAAACCAGTACGCCGTCGTTTTTCCATCTCTAAGGCGGCTAGGGTATCGGCGGTTTCTCCCGATTGGGTGACGCCGATGGTGAGGGTATTGCGCGTCAAGGGTGAGGGGGCATAGCGGAATTCTGAGGCGTATTGTACCATCGTGGGAATTCCGGCGAGTTGTTCGATCAGGTATTTCCCCACCAGACTGGCGTGCCAACTGGTACCACATGCCAATATCTGGACGTATTCTACGTTTTCATACAACGACTCTGGTAGTCCCAATTGTATCGGCGTGGTTAGGGATGGCATGTCTCCGGTGACTGGGGTTTGATGGGTGATGCCATCCTTTTCACCCACAGACCAATCACTGCTAACATAAGCCTCTAAACAGGTTCGTACTACACCCGGTTGCTCAAAAATTTCTTTAAGCATGAAATGACGGAATCCCTGTTTCTCCACTTGGACGGGATTCCAGTTAAGGGTGCGGGGAAATTTGCGTTGACGTTCCCCGTTAAAATTATAGACTTCTGCCCCTAAGGGGGTTAACCGTGCCAGTTCCCCATTCTCTAGATTCAACACCGCATGGGTATGGGGGACAAGGGCGGGAGTATCCGAGGCGCAGAAAAATTCCCCTTGACCAAATCCCAGGATTAAGGGCGCCTGTTGTCGGGCGACAATCAGTTCATCGGGATAATCAGCACAAATCACCGCGATCGCAAAGGCACCCTGGAGTTGATTCACCGCTTGGCGCACGGCGTCTAGGAAAGAACTGGGGTGTTGAAACTCTGGGGTTGAGGGT
>CAZNNK010000403.1:0-6501 GCA_964574085.1 uncultured Coleofasciculus sp. | reverse complement strand
GGAGATGGGGGAGATGGGGGAGATGGGGGAGATGGGGGAGATGGGGGAGATGAGGAAGATGAGGAAGATGAGGAAGATGAGGGAGATGGGGGAGATGGGGGAGATGGGGGAGATGAGGAAGATGGGGGAGATGGGGGAGATGGGGGAGATGGGGAAAAGATTCCCAATCAACAATGAACCATGAACAAATGACGAATAACTTAGCTTGCTTCTCGCTTCGCGAGTATGACGAATGACAAATGACCAAAACTTCACAATTTTTAATATAAATTTTCATCATATCAGTTTAACCTAAGCCTTTGGGACAGTTTTGAATCCGTTTTGGACTTAAAAATACACAAGTCGTTAACCTTAGGTATAGGAAATTTAACATGAGTACCAATTTAGCCACTCAGTTGCGTGAGGGAACCAAAAAAGCCCACACCATGGCAGAAAACGTGGGATTTGTCAAATGTTTTTTGAAAGGCGTCGTTGAAAAGAACTCCTACCGGACACTCGTCGCCAATCTCTACTTCGTCTATAGCGCGATGGAAGAAGAAATGGAACGCCATCGTCACCATCCAGTTCTCTCAAAACTCTACTTCCCCCAACTCAATCGCCAGAAAAGTCTAGAGCAAGACTTATACTATTACTACGGTGTCAACTGGCGCGAACAAGTAGCGCCGTCAGCCGCCGGGAAAGACTACGTGCAGCGAATTCGCGACGTGTCTGCCTCTAAACCTGAACTGTTAGTCGCCCATTGCTACACGCGCTATCTGGGCGATTTATCCGGGGGACAAATCCTCAAAAAGATTGCTCAACGGGCGATGAATTTATCTGAGGGTGAAGGTACAGCGTTTTACGAGTTTAAAGACATTCCTGACGAAAAAGCCTTCAAAGCCGAGTATCGCCAAGCCTTGAATGAACTCCCCATTGATGACGCCACCGCCGAACGGATTGTGGATGAGGCAAATGCGGCATTTGGCATGAATATGAAGTTGTTCCAGGAGTTAGAAGGGAACCTGATTAAAGCCATTGGTCAGATGCTCTTCAACACTCTAACCCGTCGTCGGAGTGGTGGTAGCACCGAACTAGCTACGGCGGAATAACTTGGTTGCATTGATAGGTTAGCAAACGATTCATTAGGCGGCGCTGCCTATCCTATTTCTACAAAGGGAGTAGGATAGGAAGTGCCGTAATATTGCTCAATTTATTCGCTCTTTTTGATGCTATAGCAATCCTAAAAGGGTAGAAACTTCTGGTCGTATTCGCAATATAGCAAAGCCTTATGGGGATTTTAATCAACTTTACAAAAGGGCGAAGGTGAAAGCCCTCGTGATTCATCCGAGGGGTGAAACATAGTCTTTAAATCTCCGCAGATTGGCTACCTCAACTTTTGCCCTTCTCCAGCGCCCCAATCTGGGTTGTCCCCATGTAAAGGCAGCTTATCGGTATTTGGGGATAGGTAGAAATACGCAGAATGGCAGTGTTTGCATGTCTCAATCTAGTGCTTAGATCGGGCAATCTTAACAAATATTTACAAAATCAATCAAAATTTATTCAGTTAAGTGGTTGCAAAAAGAAACCGATTGTAATATTATTCAACATAGTATAACAACGTCATACCGATGTATGACGAAAACAAAGTTTCACCATCTGAGAACAATCAACTTCCCGCACTAACCCTACGGGCAGAGTTGGGATTGGCGGGGAATCAGAAAGACGTTACTCTGTCAAGGTCAAAAGGTAAATAGTGCTGTCGCCATAAAGGTTAGGACAGAGGTAACCGCTAAAACGACCACATATCATGAATGACCCTTCTGCCTTTTGCTATAGCTTGGATTGATTGCCCAAAAATTTTTTAGCCGATTATGCAACAAATCTTTACTAAAAAGCAACTAAATTTACACGATCAAGCTTTAACCTTAATACGTCTAAGCATGGCGAGTGTAAAACTGGTCATCTAGTCCTTCTGCAAGGGTAGGTGATAGGTTTTTTTGCCCGGTGTTGCCGAGCAATTCCCAGTTTTTTGAACAAGATTTTTAATCTCTCGTCAGAGATTAATTAAGGTTATAGAGGATGTAATTTTATATTAAATTCACATAAACCTGTGGATAACAACGTTTACAGCTTAAGCCTGAATCGCAGATCAGGCAAGGAATACAGAAAATCGATATATCAGTTTAGTATCCATTAAATTGTTTTTTTTTAGTAAAGATCCCCAGAATGACTAGATAGAAACGCCAAACTAATGCCATTATTAATTAAGAGGAGATTATTGAATGGTCGCGAAATTAGAAAAAATCAAGGGTGCATTAACGGTGCGTAACAAAGCACAAAATTTCTTAGTATTGTGATGTCGCGATCGCCAGCGGAGTTGTACCTTTTGTCAACCTAATTCTGTTTTGGAGTTATAACCTATGTCGAAGCTAATGAACCGTACCTCAACTGCCACTGTAGACGCTAAAATTGCCACATCTGCAAACGCCCCCACGTCCACCTACTCCGGTGGTGGTGGCAATATTCCCGATGGAGTGGCTAGTTTTAAAGATGAGATTGTGGTGACTGAAGATATCGCGATTCGTAATGTCACCGTCACGCTGCAGAATTTAGAACATACTTGGGTAGGCGACTTGATTGCCCAGTTGCGTCATGTTGAAACTGGGGTTGTGGTAGACCTGTTCCGGCGTCCCGGACAACCGCAGTTTTCGTCCAGTGGCTATAGCAACGATTTAAATGGGGATTATAGCTTTAACGATAACTATTCCCATAGCTTTGACTCCGTAGCGGCGTCTCATGCGGTGATTCCCAGTGGTAACTATTGTGCAACTCAGCCATTGTCTGTATTTAAGGGACACTCATCTGCGGGTACTTGGCAACTGATTATTAATGATTGCTCTGCGGGTGACTCAGGTTCTCTGGAGTCTTGGACTCTCAATTTAGAATAAACTAGAGAAGTAGATGAAACCTGCATTCTCCGGGAGAAAAGCAGAAATTGTTCATCAATGCATAAGGTTCTCCAAGGCATGAGTGCGTTGAGTTAGCACCAGAGAATACAGGTTGATCCGTGTAATCAAAGCGTAGGACATTGACTGGCAAAAGGAATGTTGGCTCTTTCTTAGAACAACCAACATTTCTTTTGTCAATCGCTTCAATCAGTACCTGGACATAAATGCTGTCCGCTGTACTAAGAAATGTTAACAAGCGTCAAATCCTTACTGTTCCCTGTTCCCTGTTCCCTCGCCTCACCACAAGACTTATTCAGCAGCCCCTACTTATCATCAAAATAAACGGGTAGCGAAGTTTTGCGATCGCGTCGGTGAGATTGCCCTGGCTTTGAGAATGGCGGCGGCTAAACAGGTATAAGATAAAATCCCCACCACCGCCAACAATAAACTACTGACAAACCCACTAGCATTCCACAAGGCGTGGAGAATCGCCGCACACAGATAACCCGTTGCCAGAATTTGCCCAGCTTTTCGCGGTTTGAGAACACTTAAGCCGATAAAATAACCAAAATAGCCACTATAGGCAATATGTCCAGCCACTGAACCCAATAGACGGGGAATGAGTAATTGCAATCCCATCAGTTGAGCCGATCCTTGACCCGCTTGAAAGGTGACGTTATCAATAATATCCGGAACATACTGTCCTAACGTTTCCAACAGGGTAAAACCCACCCCTGACGCCGTACCTAACAGAATCCCATCCAGAGGTTCCCAGACCCCAATCTGTTCTCGCCACGGCGAACGCAGCAGTTTACCCAAGAAATACGCCCCAATAATCGGCAGGGCTTTGAGTAATTCCTCCATCAACCCCGCCCCGAAAAACATGCGGATTAGCAGAGACGTAAAACTGATCAGTTCCCCTTCTTGGGGTAAGCGTCCCGGTAAGATGTCGCGAAAAACGATAATCGATAGAGGTAACAACGGACTGGTTAAAATTAAACCCGTCGCGATCGCAGATCCCAATAACACCCACCACGGTTTTGGTTTACCACAGAGTTGGTAGACAAAATAAGAAGCCGCACCCGTTAAATAGGTTGCCAAGAGTAGATTAAACACCATTGCCTGACCGACCGCCATAAACATTAACACCACAAACACCACCGTGAGAATAGCGGGTCTCAGAAATGCCTTTTGGGTTAAATCTTGTCCGGTTGAAGCGAGGGGAAACAGTTGACTAAAGGTAACCGTATCGGGAGTTTTATGTGCGATTACACTGACAGATGTCAGCGATGAACTCGAAGGAACCGATGAGACTGGGGACGGAGACGGACTCAACTGGCACTCAAAAATAAACTGAGGACCATCTTGACCCAATTCAATGCGATCGCCCGCGTGCAATTGACAGCATCCCCGTAACGGATACCCATTAACATACGTTCCATTAATACTATTGAGATCACAAATTTCCCACCCCTGATTCCAGGGTGAACAGGGACGAATCGTAGCATGACGCCGCGATACAATTAAATACTGATTCGGGTTTAAGGCAATTTGGCAGCTTGGATCACGACCAATCACCGTCTCCTGATCCTCAGACAAGGGATAGGGAGATAGATGTCTAGCTGTACCTCTGCCAGCAAGAGGTCGCAAAAATCCACGGCAATGTTGACCAGTCATAGGGCAAGTGGTGAGCCATCCTTAGACCAGTATGAACCTAGTGACGCCTAACGGATAGCGGACAACAGAAAACGGACGCAAAACCCCAAGGATATATAAGTTCTATTGATTTGCCCTCGCATCGCGAACAGCCGCGTAGAACAACAAGCCACTCAAGGGAATACTACCCGCCAGGATAATTTCCGTGACTGATGCACCTAACTGGGGTGTTCCTGAAGAGAGTTCAAAAATTGAACCCACAGCCGCAATTGCAGTAATACAAGACCCCATCAAAAATAAACCACTTTTTGGTGTCATTAAATTAAACCTAACGATAAATACAAAAAAACTGAGCCAGTTGTACAATGTCCATGGATTGCTCCATGGACAAGGCATTAGCGCAGTTATGCTGAGATTGTCTAAGACTTAAATGGTTTAACCGCTTGGGTAGAAAAGCCATACTTTTGCAGTTCTTCTGCCAAAACCAATCCATTTTCCACCCGATCCACAAACATAACCCCAGTCAGGTGATCCATTTCATGTTGAATGGCGCGAGATAGTAAACCATCTGCCTTTAATCTTTGCGGGCGTCCATTCTCATCTTTGTAGGCAACTTCTACCTCTACTGGGCGTTTGACATCTAAGTAGACACCAGGAACACTTAAACACCCTTCTTGAGCATCACATATACTCTGACCAAAACGCTTAATCGTGGGGTTGATCAGAATCAAGGGGGGATTTTCTGGGTTATCCGGTTCGCAGTCGATGACAATGATTTGTTTATTTACCCCAACCTGTGGTGCTGCCAAGCCGATACCATCTGCGCTATACATGGTTTGCAGCATCTGATGAGCTAACTGTCGGATGCTTTGGTCTACTTTAGCCACCCGCTTCGCTGGTTGACGCAGAACGCGATCGCCCAGATAGTGAATATCTAGCGGCGGGTTGTCTAGTTTTTTCTTTTCGACAATAACTTGAGCAGTCATGGGCATGGGAAACTTCTAAATCCAGCAATCTTATTGACACTTCCTTTTTTTATCCTAGCAGTTATCACTCTGGGTGGAATTCGGTTCATCCACCCTTGAGCAAAAGAGGGTCTCTAGGATAGAGTGTCTTAATGTTCAAAGATATCTCGATAGAGGAGCAAATCCAAAGACACCATCACCGATAACGCCTCAAAGCACTCTTGGGCAAGTTGCCAGCGCTCTTCTCGTTGCAACATGGTAATCAGTTTCTGCCGCACAGACAGCAAATAACGGACATCATTGGCTGCATAGCGAAGTTGTTCATCCGACAGGTTATCGGGATTTCCCCAATCTGAATTTTGGGAACTTTTATCCAGTTCCACCTGTTCGAGATCCATGACTAAATCCTTCAGCCCATGGCGGTTGGTATAGGTACGGGCAAGTTTACTAGCAATTTTTGTACAAAATACAGGCTGGACGTAGATGTCCAGATTTTGGCGTAAGATGGCGAGATCGAAACGGGCAAAGTGAAAGACTTTTAAGACGGTTTGGGCTTCCAGCAACTGCTTCAGGTTAGGGGCTTCGGTTTGTTTTTTATCAATGCGGATCACCGTAACCCGGTCTTGGGGGTCACACAGTTGCACCAGACACAAGCGATCGCGCTGATAAATCAGCCCCATGGTTTCCGTATCAACAGCAATCGCTTCGGCGTTTAGATAGGTCTTCAGCAGGGCGTCAGGAAGATCGCGATCGCACACTTGAAATTCTGCCACGTCTTTCTCGATGGGTGGATGAGTCATCAGATATCTGGATTAGGAATTATCAATAATGAACAAATAACAAACTACTGTCGCTTGATGAAAATCTGGGTAAAGTAATAGTCTCCCTTGGCATTTTTGCTCACGCCAATCCCGGTTACATCAAAATCCCCTTCAATATTTTTTCGATGTCCT
>CAZNNK010000402.1:0-6503 GCA_964574085.1 uncultured Coleofasciculus sp. | reverse complement strand
CTGTGTTGGTCTGTGGGGGTCGTTGGGGGTCGTGGCGCTGGGGTGTTGCTGGCGGGCCGGGGGGCTGGTTGGGCCAATGGGGGAAGCTGGGGGAGATGGGGAAGGTGAGGGAGAAGATTCTCCATGAACAATCAACAATCAACAATCAACAAATGACTTTCAAGGCAGTTTTAACTGGGCTTGGGCGTTGAAAAACTGACGATAAATACCCTGAGTCACCAAGATTGTCGTGGTGAGGTTAGTTGTGGCAATCATAAACATGATTAAAATTTGGTAAGATGCCGCATTCAATGGGTCAATGCCACTCAGCAGTTGACCTGTAATGATTCCCGGTAATGTGACAATCCCCACCACCATCATTTGATTTAGGGTAGGAATCAATCCGGCGCGGATGGCATCTTTGCGGTATCCCGCCACGGCTTGTTGGGGGGTAGCGCCTAAACTCAGGTGCGTTTCAATTTCCAAGCGACTACTGGTAATTGTACTCACTAAGCGTTCACCTGCGATCGCTGATCCGTTCATGGCATTGCCCAAAACAATACCACCCAAGGGAATCAGATACTGGGGTTGATACCAGGTGTCTGGTTGAATAATCAGTAGATTGATATAAATCAAGGTTAAGGCACTACAGAAGAAAATCGAACCGAATACTACCCAGAAGAGTCGGGGAATTTTTTTGCCAATCCGGTTACGGGCGGTAATTGCTGCAATGGTTAGCATGATCAGTAAAACGCCTAAAACAGCCCAGGGATTATCTAAGGCAAAGACAACCCCCAGAAAAAATCCCACCACCAAAAGCTGTATCACCGTTCGCCCTGTCGCGATCGCTAAGGGTAACGCCAATCCTAACCCCTGCCAACTGGATAAACCAATCGCGATCGCTATCATGCCCAATCCCCAAACTAAATCAATGGGGTCAAGTTGAATATAAGCGTTCACACCGAGACTCTATCTCCTGTATCACCACCGCCATCATGCACGATAACTATACCACCGCTCAAAAAGCAACCATTCAACAACTCAAAACCCACCTCGCCCAAGGGAAAGGACAGATGACAGTTGTGGCAATGCGATCTGATTACGAACGCGATCGCGAACGTTGTCTAACGTCTGTGGTATTTGTTCCCGAACCCCTCACCCAGTCTATCAGTCAACGTATTATCCAGCCCTTAAAACAGGTAGAACCAGAACATTTTTATTACACCCCTGACTTAATGCATTCCACGATTAAAAATGTTCGCACCATCCACACACCGCCCCTATTTACGCCAGAGGATGTGGTAAAAGCTGATCAAGTGTTTCAGCAAATTGTGCCTCAATTTCCGGTTTTCCGCTTCAGTTGGCAAGATCTCACCTTATTTCCCACCAGCGTGGCACTGATTGGTTATAGCAATCAAACGCTGCAACAGTTAATTCAGGCTTTAGACAAAGGTTTAAGCGATACTGGTGTCCCTGATAACAAAACTTATTTCTCCGATACCATATTCTGGGGCAATTTAACAATCTGCCGATTGACCCATTCTCCCGGAGACGCATTCCGTCAGCAGGTTCAAGAATTGGCAACGGTTAAAATAGGTGAAATGCGGGTTACTCAGATTCATTTGGTTATCTGCAACTCCGTTTGTCATCCCCAGACACGCACCCTTATCGGTACGTATTCCTTAAATAAGCTTGATCAATAAACCCTTAACTTATGAAACTTGCTGATTTACCCCAACCTGTCTTTGATGAACTCTGCCACGATGAGAAATGGCGATTAGATATTGATCCCGGATTTGATAGCAAACATGAATTTTGGATGGTTTGGCGACATTTTCTGCTTTTACCGGAAGAATCCTCTTCCTATTATGAAGCCAGCGAAGATGATTTGGCTGAGTTTATCAATTTTGAAGGATACAACGTTCTCCTGCCCGTAGCCCGCAGCCATCATCCCTATATCCGATTAATTCGTCTGCTCAAAAGCTCGGACGAACAAAGCCTAACATTATTTTTGCATGATTCGTTTCATGAAACGTGGTTTAAAGATGGACGGGGAGCTAGGTATGGCTTTCTCGCCGTTGCTGATCGGTATCAGAAATTTGACTGTGATTTATTTATCGCCAGTTATTACCATTTTTCCTATTTAATTCATGAAGATTATGAAGTAGCAAAAAGGGTCATGGCTCGAAAAAAGGAGCAATGATTTTCCGGGAGAGATTTTATCAAACGGATTTTGTTTAAATAGGTCGGTGCAAATAAACTCAACACCCGACAAGTTCTGTAAATAGTCCTCGAACCCTTACATAAACGAATAACATAGCATGCTTCTCAAGGCAGCGAGTATGACGAATGACAAATGACGAATGACGATCTCTACGCTAGCATTTGCAGGAAGAGTAGGAAAACTAGCGTGGAGAATAACATATTCGATTTAGTCATTGGCGGGTTAGCGATCGCGATCTTAGCCGGGGGGTTACTGATGCTGTTCACGGGAATCTTCGCTTTTAAAGATCAAGACAAGCAATAAGCATAGCTTATACCAAAGAAAACCCCCGCTAGTTCCGTCAATCTAGCGGGGGTAAAGCAGGGGGATTAGGGTGCATTCTGATTGGGTTCATCCCCCTTGAACAATAGTATGAACGCCTGATGTTGGTTTTCATGTTGGCGTTAATGTATAACTTTACAGGAAAATGGCTTTTTTGGCTTCACTAACTTAAACGCTTGTCTGGGTTCGGCGTTAGCGAGAGCCATCGAAGTTTTTATCAAATAGGGCTTCGATAAAGGCGAAACAGCCAACTAAGTAAGCCATCAAAATCAGTAGTTCTAACATAGCTACAATCTCCTTGATTCACGCTTCTCTAGGTTTAGGTTTTTTTCCGACACTCTCATTCTCCTCTAGGATTGGAATACCTACAGTGCTATTGATCTAGAACATCGGTGATTAGTTTGGCAAAAAATGAGTGATAATCAGCCATAAACCATGTGATCAAAGTCCGCCTAGATTATGAGATGTATCACGGGTTACATTAAATGATAGAGTTGGCTCATTCACGGGAATTAGGAAAGGGGTAATTAGAGTGAAGACGTCATGCATTCATGTCACGTCTCTAAAAAAGTCAACTCCTAATTTTTTGTAGCTAATGCTACATTTATTCAGTTCAGTCATCAGATTATTTACTGATGTCAAATCTGTTACATCGGAATTATATTTTTTAACGCAGAGGAACGCAGAGGTTTACGCAGAGGAACGCAGAGGGGGTTGAATGATTGGGGATAAAATTTTAGAGAATTTGGAACAAGAGATAAAATTGTAGAATAAGGGTAAGATTGATTACTAAAATTATGAGTAGGAACACCAGATATCGTGTCCCTACCAATGGTGGTTTTTAACCAACGATGTAGTCAGTGTGCAGCAGGCTGATTGGCTTGAAAGAAACTGGGGCTTAAGTCAAAGATAAATTCATGGGCTAAGACAAGTTGACCCTTTTGCAGATGGACGATTGTCACACCCTCACCCTGCATCTTTTGATTATCTCGATTCCAAAGGGTGGTGTTCCATTGCACGGCTAGCTCATTGGTTGCACCGATTGCCCAAATCCGCCCGACAAATATCTGTTTAATTTCAAAATTTACCTGAGGAAATTGCTGCCGGAATTGCTTAAACCAGGGGCGAATTTCACTCATACCGTGGAAGATACCACTCATTTCAGATTGTCCGGGGAAAATAAAGGTGGCATTTTCTGCCCAATTGTCCAGAAAGGCATCAATATCACCGCGATTGCGAGCGGCAAATTTTTCGCGGGTTTTTTGTTTGGCAATAATGGCTCCAATCATAGTATTGGCTCCGGGATAGGTTTGCAGACTGAACTCACCTTCAGATTAAAACAGGCTCCCAGGGGACTGCATGACTCCAGCGACAGAAATAGAGTGGCTCAGTCGGGAAAGGATTGCGAGTTAGAATCAGTCGTTAGATTAGTCTTTTTAGGTGTGTTTGACCATCAACAGCGATTACACCAACCGACGTGCTAAAGATTCTTGGCACATTCCAGCCTAGTTCTTAAGCGCTTGCTTGTCGCCAGATCGTCTACGAGTCGCAGCGTTACTAAGGCGCGATCGTATTGTTTGGCTTCGGTATAGTTTTGAGCCAGTTGCAGCCAATAGAGTCGGTGATTTGACTGAGCTATATTAGGATCGGGTATAGGTAAGTTTTCACCACTTGCTTGTAGGTTTTCACCACTTGCTTGTAGAGTTTCGAGCGGTTTCTGGGCTAATGATAAAACTTCAGCCGCTTTTTCCTGTTGACCAATCGCCTGATATAAACCTGCGATCGAAGTCAATATCGATACTTGTTTGAACAGAGGATGAATCGTGATGTAATCATCAGTGTTCTTAGCGATTTCTGTGGCTTGGGTGAGTAGCGCCGTGGCTTGACTGTTATCTCCCGCCGCTGTGTAATGGAGCGACAGTTGAGTCAGTACAGCCGCTTTGTAGTAAGCATCATTGATGGCTTCGACTGTCGTTAATGCGGCGTCATATTGGTCGTTTTTTATATAATTTTCAGCAATTGTCGCCAGAAAAGTTTCTCTAGATTCAGCATCTTTTATCGTTGTCACGATTTCAGATAACGGCTCCCTTGAGCCGATCTCTACATATTCCTCGGCAATATATTTGGGGGCAAACATTTTTCGATCCATCTCTTTGAAAAAAGGGACTAATTGCAGGGCTTGGCTCGACTCACCTCTTTTTGCCTTTTGGATAATAATATGAGCTAAAACATTTTGGTTTGCATCGGGCAGGTTCATAGCGATTTTAGTTGCTTTATCCTCTTGTCCTGTCTGCCAATACTGTTGAGCAATATTAGCTAATTTATCGTTGTCTATGTCGGAGATTTTAGCGGCGCGATCAAGAAAGTCAACCGCTTGATTCTGTTGCCCAAATTCATGATAGGATTGAGCAATGCTAGTGAGTGCTGACGCTTTAAAATTAGCATCCTCGGCACGGTTAACCAGTTCCAGGGCTTGCTCTAGGATTGATTCGACATTATCCGGTTGTTCTGTTGCGATCAAATTATTGGCGATTTCAACTAACGCCGAAACTTTCGTGGATTCCTCCTGAATTGTCTGAACAACCTGTAGGGCTTGATCAAGTTGTCCTTGGGCTGCGTATTTACCCACAATTTTCTGTAAAATTTGGGGACGAAAGCCTTCTAGATGTTGGGCAATTTGTAACGCCTGATCATATTGCGATCGCTTAATATATTCTCGTGCGACTTTGGCTAATTTACTGTCTTTAGGGAATCCGACTTCAATCGTGTCGATTAATTGAACAGCTTGCTCTAGATTACCTAGCTCAGCATAGACTTCAGTGAGAGTGTCGAGGATAGAACCCTGTCTAAAATAATTAAGATCAACTGTTTCTCGTAGTTGCTCAATTTGGGCTACAATATCAGCCGCTTGCTCCTTCTGGTTAGCTGCTGTATACTGGCTAGCAATATCCGTTAAAAAAGCAAGTTTTGCTAGCTTGTCAGTAGTTGTTTGAGTAAGCTGTAAAGCTGAATTTAATAGGGTTGTGGCTGGCGCGAATTGCTCTGCATCTACATAGCCACTAGCCACCTGAATTAATAATTTAATTTTCTTCTGGACATCCTCAACAGTTTGGGTAATTTCTGAGGCTTGTTCTAACACATCAGAGGCTTGATCGGGATATCCGGCTGCTGAATATTGATTTGCCACCTTGAGTAACGCCGAGACTTGCGCCTTAGACTCCGGTTTAGAGTAAGCCTCACGTACCCAGCAAACTAGCGGAATTCCTTTATCAGTTGGTTCTTGGTCAAAGGGTTGATTGGCGGTTTGTTCAGATTTCATAGACTGAAAAGAGGGTAGGTTATCCGTTTGATAAAAATTTGAAGAGCCGACTATAAATAAGGTTGCAAAATTGGCGATTAATAGAGATAATAATGAATTAAACATTGGCAAATTTATCGAAAAAACAAATGTTCCGATGTGTTAACGCAGCTAGACTAAATTTGTAGGTTGGGTTGACGAAGGAAACCCAACACTCTCAAAGACTCGCATCTTTGATTACGCACTGAATCTAATTACACAGATTGTCTAATTAGGAGCTGTTGATAGTTCTACGGTAGGAAACTTTCGGAAAGGTGTGGACAAGGGTATGACATTTTTCAGATTGACCCTCTTTAGAGCAATGGTACGTTACGCTACTGGCTCGGCACAGCTAAAATGATAGATTAGATTTGGTTTGTAGTAAGGGCTTTAGCCCTAGATTCCGTTGGGTTTCCTGTCGTCAACCCAACCTACAACCTATGCCACAATTTTAGCTGTGTCAGTCCACTACTGGCGTGGCACACCTTATTTGATGAATTAGAATTACGCACTCGTTACAACTTCCAGGTCTGAGAAGGGAATAAGCTGTCATGCATTTAAATTGGGTATTATAGCAAAAGGCAGAGGGCTCCAAGGGAAAAGATTGACTGGTCAAGGTTTGGCGCATTTTGCTGTGTCCTA
>CAZNNK010000401.1:0-6504 GCA_964574085.1 uncultured Coleofasciculus sp. | reverse complement strand
CCTGTCAGCATAGGATCAAGATAGGAGTGATAAAATCCGCCTTTATCACCCCATGCAAGAGGAGGCGATTGAAATCGCTACTACACAAACAAAGTCCGCCTGCGCGGACTAAGAAGTCAACTATTTTTCCTCTGGAAACTGTCGCTCTCGCACATCATGACTATAGTCTTGCACCGCCTGAGTAATCACTTGCCGCAAATTCGCATAGACTTTGGCAAAGGGTGGCTGACGTTCCGAAAGTCCCAGTAAATCGGCGGTAACTAACACCTGTCCGTCGCAATCGACTCCTGCACCAATCCCAATAGTGGGAATGGTTAAGATTTGTGTAATCTTCCTAGCCAAATCCGCCGGAATATGCTCTAAAACTAGGGCAAAAACACCCGCTTGCTCAAGCGCGATCGCTTCGGCTAAAATCTGCTCCGCCGCTGCTTCTGTTTTCCCTTGCTGACGATAACCGAGCAGATGTACCGACTGCGGTGTCAACCCCACATGACCCATCACCGGAATTCCCGCCGCCGTTAAGTGGGCTACCGTTTGGGCTATGGCTGGATGTCCGCCTTCTAACTTCACCGCCTGCGCCCCAGTTTCTTTCAATACCCGACCCGCCGAGTGCATCGCTTGTTGTAAACTTTCCTGATAACTTAAAAAGGGTAAATCGCACACCACGAATGCCTGTTTTACACCCCGACGCACGGCTTTAGCATGGTGCAGCATCTCATCTAAGGTCACGGGCAATGTGGTCTCATACCCCAATGTAACCATTCCCAAGGAATCCCCAACCAGAATAATATCCACTCCCGCCGCATCTAATAATTGTGCGATCGCATAATCCCAAGCGGTCAAGACGACCAACGGACGCCCTTGTTGTTTCCATTGTTTTAGTTGCTGGATATTGACCATTGGGGATGGGTGATTGGTGATTAGGGATTAATGACAGGGTAATTAGGGAAGACCTTCGCTTCGCTTGTCGGACATAGTTTGTAGGGGCGGGTTTAGGAATTCATCTTAATTGTTTTGTCAACGTTTCTACAAAACCCGCCCTGACCGATGTGTAGGGGTGGGTTTGACGACTAACATTTTGTGCCACCTGGATGTGACTAAACCCACTCTAACGAATGACAAATGACCAATCACTAAAACGTCTCTGGCGGATTCTTCACAAACGCTAAATGGGGTCTGACTTGACCCGTGGATAGGCTAACCCAGGCTAATCCCTCTGTCGTTCCCACCCATAATTTATTCCCCACATCTGGGGACAGGGAAAGAATATAGTCTGAGGGAAGATTCGACAGTTCACCCAATACCGCTCCCGTTTCCGCTCTGATTTTTAATAAGCCACCTTCCGTACCGACCCACACACTACCATCTAGAGCAAAGCGCACCGCCGTTACACTACGTCCCCGTAATGGTGTCACTGAACGCGGTTCAGCAAAGGGATTATTGGGGTCAATCACTAACAGACTACTGGGAGTACCCACCCATAATTTGCCATCGGGTCCGGTGGTTAGGGATTGGACAATGGTTCCGGGTAGATTACCAATCCGCCGAATGATAAAGGCGCTGGCGGTATCGATTTGCACTAATCCTTCTAATGTACCCACCCACAGTTGACCGTCTTCATCTAATGTCAACGCATTGGCGCTAACGCCAGGGAGTTCTTGCACTGTGGTCATTAATAATCCTTGGTCAGGACTAATCAAGGCTAAACCGCGATCGCTTCCTACCCAGAGATACCCGCGCCGATCAACTTGTAAGGATAAGACCCGATTTGAGGGTAATGTAAAGTTTTGTGCAGTGACTTCGTTACTCCGAGGATCAACTCGTAACAATCCTTCATACGTTCCCAGCCAAATTCGTCCAACTCGGTCTTGGGCTAAGGCGTCAATGGTGTAGTTGGGTAAATCAACACGGGCTTTCAGGCGTCCGGTGTTCGGGTCAACTCGGGATAATCCTGAGTAGGTTCCCACCCAGAGGTCTCCTGTGTAGTCGGGTTGCAATGCAGGGACGCGAAAATCCGTGGGTAGGGGTTCGACTTCGCGCCGCAAGCGTTCGGGGGGTAACGGTTCGCCGCCAGGGGGAGGGGGCGCACCTCGATAGTCGGGGGCTGTCCCTAGTTCGGTTTGAGCTAGGGTCTCTTGGGCTAGCACTAGGGTTGGATCAGTTCCCATCCCTACAGGAGAGATGAGCCTGGTCCCGGACCATCCCAACCCTAGCAGGGTCGCACCGATGAAAAGACGAATCGGGGCATTCAAAGACGCCATGGTGTCTGAGACGATTTGGATAGTTTTTCTATATATATCTATATTAGTCGGAGTGATGTTTCATCCTGGGCTATAGCATCTATACCTCAATATGTGCCAGATTTGTTGTTTTGTAACATTTATTTAATATAAATTTACATTTTGTTGATTTATAACAGTACCTTATACAATTCTCAAGAATATTTGAAGTTAAACTTATTGAATTCTTTGGTATATTAACTACGTTGCTGAAAATTTAACGGGTCTGGCAAGGAGCTGCATGACGTGTGGCTTCACTACCACGCTATGATTGTTTAACTTGGCGTGAAATGAATTGCCGGATTAGCTAAAGCCATAAGGGAAGAGAAGCCCACGTTAAGCAATCGTTTGTTTGGTGATGTGGGATAATTACTCTTACCCGATCCGCTCAATAAAAAAATGTCTTGGCTCAGTCAAGTTTTTTGACCCAAAATGGCGGATAATAGGTAATTCACACACCAAAAACCAACACGAGCAGGTTGGGTGTGGGGATGCACCCAATCGGGGCTAATTTTAAGCGTCATTTTAGCGATTTTAGTGCTTAACTAAGGGCGTAAAATCGTTGATAATGTTTATGGATTTAGCCTGTCGCAACATTCAGTAGTTCCTAAGGAAGGAAAACATGTCTTACGCTAAAACAAAAACTCAGTCAAAAGCTGGGTATGATGCCGGGGTCAAGGATTATAAATTAACGTATTACACTCCGGATTACACTCCTAAAGATACAGATATTCTGGCAGCGTTTCGCATGACTCCGCAGCCGGGAGTTCCCCCGGAAGAAGCGGGTGCGGCGGTAGCAGCAGAGTCTTCCACCGGGACATGGACAACGGTTTGGACAGACTTGTTAACTGACCTCGATCGCTACAAAGGTCGTTGCTATGAAGTCGAGCCAGTTCGTGGCGAAGATAATCAGTATATCTGCTACGTTGCCTACCCCTTGGATCTGTTTGAAGAGGGTTCGGTGACCAACATGTTGACCTCCATCGTGGGGAACGTGTTTGGGTTTAAAGCTCTCAAAGCCCTGCGTCTGGAAGATTTGCGGGTTCCTGTGGCTTATCTGAAGACGTTCCAAGGACCGCCTCACGGTATCGTGGTTGAGCGCGATAAGTTGAACAAGTATGGGCGTCCTCTGTTGGGTTGCACGATTAAGCCCAAGTTGGGTCTGTCGGCGAAGAACTATGGTCGTGCTGTTTATGAATGTCTGCGCGGCGGTCTAGACTTCACCAAAGACGACGAAAACATCAACTCCCAGCCCTTCATGCGCTGGCGCGATCGCTTCCTGTTTGTGCAAGAGGCAATTGAAAAAGCTCAAGCCGAAACCGGTGAAGTGAAAGGTCACTACCTGAATGTTACCGCCCCCACCTGTGAACAAATGATGGAGCGGGCTGAGTTCGCTAAAGAACTGGGTACGCCGATCGTCATGCATGATTACTTGACGGGTGGCTTCACCGCGAACACCACTTTGGCAAAATGGTGCCGTAGCAATGGTTTACTGCTGCACATCCACCGGGCGATGCACGCGGTAATCGACCGTCAGAAGGTTCACGGGATTCACTTCCGGGTGCTGGCGAAGTGCTTGCGGATGTCTGGTGGTGACCACCTGCACTCCGGTACTGTAGTTGGTAAGCTCGAAGGTGAAAAAGGCATCACCATGGGCTTTGTTGACCTAATGCGGGAAGATCACATCGAGCGCGATCGCGAACGGGGTATTTACTTTACTCAAAACTGGGCATCCATGCCCGGTGTCATGCCCGTAGCATCCGGTGGTATCCACGTTTGGCACATGCCTGCATTGGTAGAAATCTTTGGTGATGATTCCTGCCTGCAATTTGGTGGTGGTACTCTGGGTCACCCCTGGGGGAATGCGCCGGGAGCAACCGCTAACCGTGTAGCATTAGAAGCCTGCATCCAAGCCCGGAATGAAGGACGTAACCTGATGCGTGAAGGTGGCGACGTGATCCGCGAAGCCGCGAAATGGAGTCCTGAATTAGCCGCCGCTTGCGAACTGTGGAAGGAAATCAAGTTCGAGTATGATGCGGTTGATACCGTCTAAGACGGCATGAAGTGCGAAGTATGAAGTGTGGAACTTCATACTTCATCATTAAGACTTCATACTGTTAGAGGGCTGGGATCAGACTATGGAACTAAAACGAGTTGCCAAAGATACAGCCAAAGTGCTGACCAGTTATATGACTTACCAAGCACTGCGGACTGTCCTGGATCAATTGGGAGAAACAAACCCACCCCAGGCGCTATGGCTGCATTCTTTTTCGGCAAACCAAGGCGTTCAAGATGGGGATGTCTATCTCCAAGCACTCCTGAAGGAAAACCAAGAACTGGCGTTTCGGATCATGACGGTGCGACAGCATCTGGCTGAGGAAGTGACAGACTTCTTACCGGAAATGGTTCGCAGTAACATTCAGCAGTCGAATATGGAATATCGACGCCAGTATCTGGAGCGCATGACGCAACTCAGTATATCTGACCCAGCCTCACCCGAACAGCAAGCTGATTCGGACACCTAGTTGGCAATTAAACCGGGTACTTCTGTCACCTATTGACATACCCGTACTTGAGAAAACACAACCATTACAGAAAAACCCCATGCAAACGTTACCGAAAGAGCGTCGTTACGAAACTCTGTCCTATTTGCCGCCTCTGAGCGATCAGCAAATTGTCCGCCAAATTGAATACATTTTGGATCAGGGGTTCATTCCCGCGATTGAATTTAGCGAAAGCTCAGAACCCGACCAGCACTACTGGACAATGTGGAAACTTCCCCTGTTCAATGCCACTTCGACTAAAGATGTCATGGCTGAGGTGGATGCTTGTCGGTCTGACTATCGCGACAACTTTATCCGCGTTGTGGGTTTTGACAACATTAAGCAGTGTCAAGTTTTGAGCTTTATTATCTATAAGCCTGGTGAAAGTGGTCGTAGCCGAGGTTATTACTAAGTAGCAACGGCTTAAAAGTCTGCTGAGATAGAGAGGAGAGGTTGATAACAGACAGCCAGTATGATACTATATGGTCATATTGGCTTACATTTACTCAGATTGGCGATATTCCTTTGAGAGAAGTAGAGACCGAACATGGACGGTCTCTACTTGGATTACATAAAAACATGAAGCAGGAAGTAGGCAGATAATGGCAGCATTCCCTCTATACGCAACAGAGCCGGACAAAGCTTTTTGATGTCGAAGCCTATCTGGGAGCAAGTGTTGGAAGCGCCACTGTTTGTTATTGTCTCCTCTCGAGTGCAAAGCAGCGAGACGACCTGGCCCGACAAGTCGCCTATATGCAATCTCTCTACCCACAAGCCGAAATCGTCAAAGACATCGGAAGTGGACTCAACTTCATTCATGAAGGATTGCGTTCCTTACTGGACAGACTTCTTAGAGGGGATAAGCTCACAATTGTTGTTGCCTGTAAATACCGATTGTGCCGATTTGGAAGAAAGCTTATACAGTACCTTCTCGAGCAAAACGGTGGAAACATCGTGGTTTGAGACCCGACTGTATTGTAAAGTATACTGTCCGCAATCAGAGCTTACCCAGGATTTACTCTCCATTGTCCACGTCAACTCTAGTCGAATGCAGGACTGGAGAAAATACGGTAAGAAAATCAAAGAAGATCCGAATCTACCTAAATCCTGAGCAGAGAAACCTAGTCAAAAGATGGATGGGGGTCTCAAGGTTTGTTTTTAACCAGACTGTTGAATACTTGCAGCAACCCGACACCAAGGCTAACTGGAGGGCAATTAAGGGAGGGTTGCTGAACTCTTTGCCAGAGTGGTGTTCAAGTGTCCCCTATCAAATTAAGTCAATAGCTATCAAGGATGCTTGTACAGCCGTAAGAGAAGCCAAGAAGAAATACAAGAAAACGGGGCAAATCCAAAAAGTTAAGTTTCGTTCCCGTAAAGACAGAATTCAGTCAAGTTATATTCCTAAATCAGCCGTAACCAACTTAGGAATATACCACACAATATTGGGTAAGATACGCTACACAGAACAGTTGCCCGACAATATTGGGGATTGCCGATTAGTGTTCCATCATGGTCAACACTACATCTGCGTTCCCCATGACGTGCCACGACAATTGTCCGAGAACCAAGGACGTGTCGTGGCACTAGACCCTGGCGTTCGGTATTATTACCTCTCTTTTTTACTAGTGCAGATACATTTAACCCGGAAAAATCTGGCAATTGCTAGAAGTTTCTGAGTATGG
>CAZNNK010000400.1:0-6505 GCA_964574085.1 uncultured Coleofasciculus sp. | reverse complement strand
AGATACTGCTGGCGAATCAGGGGTCAGACCCCTCACCCCGCTGCTCTATTCCTTCACGTCCATTCATGGTTCACGCTGAGAGGAACCCGTCAGCTTGCGCCCTCTTTGCGTCGGTCTACTAATAGTAAAGAGCCTGATTTTCCGTTGAGAATGAGTACCAGAATGACCCTTTGGCGTTATAGCTGGGATTACGCTTACTGGCGCTCTAGAATGAGGCATTAATTAAGGTAAGGTGTCACGCATTTAAATTGGGAATGGGTAGGGAACAGTAGGGGGAGCCTTACAAGTATTTTGCCGTAGAAACCTTGATATAGTGTTAATTCAACTCCCGAAGAATGTTGGTTCCCAATAATAGCGCGATCGCGAATACCAAGCTGTGGGCTACTTATGTATGTTTGGGGATGAACGCTAAAACTATTACGGTATAAAGCTTAACGCTGGATTTAGTATATTTGTACGCAAATACTTCAGTTTAGGGCGCATCTAAACCACCCTAAAATTGAGGCGTATAAATTGTGTTCCTCACTCCGCATTGATAAATAAGTAGGTGGACACAATTAAAGTTAACGGTTGAGATTAGGGAACAGGGAACGGGGAACTCTTAACAGTAAGGGTTTGAGGTCGGTTTACTTGCACTTAATACAGTACCGTTTTCTTTTGTCCGACTACTTATATAGATCGATCTATATATTTAATTTATTCAAAATAGCTAAGATTGATTAAGCGTACTGCCTGCGTAGGCGGGCAAATGAACTTATCCGAGTTTGAGCTTTTAATAACCCATTTGACTGGGCAAAAAAACGAGCTAAATTCATAGCACAAGCTGTAGCAATATGCTGTAAATGAGTTTTAGCCAGCCCTTCATATCGAGTTCGTCGTAAATCTAATTTCCGTACACAAGAGAGAAATTGTTCCTTCAATTCCGGCACGACAGGAGTACTTTTTCTTAAACTCTTTAGTTTTTTGTTCCTGGCGACGAGCTTGAAGTGATTCATACTCGTCACGAGGTCGCAATTTAAGTTTTCTGGGCGCTTTTAAGCTTTTTGTACAACGACTTCTTTCTGGACAAATTGTACAGTGTTGACGGTCAAATTCCACTTGAATGACGGGATGCTTACTTTTATCATATTCAATCCGCCATGAGCGACTTAAGCGTCCTTGGGGACATTGAGCAATCTTTTTATCCCAATCAATGAAAAACGCCGACACATCAAATCCTGTATTTAACTTAGATTGCCAGCTTACATCCACCGCCGCCGGACCAATAAGCTCAACTTGATGCGCTTGTTGACTTTCCACTAATTGATAGGAATCAACGTAAGCAGCATCCACATAGTGTTCCCTCGGTAGCCAGTCTTTTTCGGCTAATTTATGATGAATCAATGGTGTCAAAATACCATCGGGAGTTGTCGCCACCGTTGTCTCTACATTGGTGATTATATTGGGTGTGACTGGGTCACAAGTTTCCGTCAAATGAACTTTATATCCTGTCCAAGTTTTCTCTCTTTTTTTTCCATTTCTTGCCTCCGTGTCATAGGGCGATTCAATCGAGATTGAGTTGGCAGGTAATCCCGTTTTTTCTTTTTTTCTCCATAACAATCGTCCCTCGATAAATACATACTGTTGAATCCACACCAGTCTTAAGGTGGCTACGCTCTCAATTTGACGCAGCTTTTCGGCTTGTGGGTCATCTTCACGCCATAACTTTTCCATGAGATGGTGTCCATCCCTGCCAATTAACAATGCCATTTCTTCCCGTTTGGTTTTCTCTTTGGGTAACCGATAATTCTCAAATCGTTCACTGTATCGGTCAAACCAGTCTTCTGATATAATTTCTTGTAGCCATTCCGGTGCAAGTTTAGCTATTTGATTCAGTGTGGCTCTTAGGGTTTCGCCAACTAATTCTAAACGATTAACTTGACGGATCGCCGCCACCACCTGGGTTGAGTCTGTACGCTGTTTTCCACGAGTCTTGATTAATTTATGTTCAAAAAAGTGAGACACCATCACATCCAGCAACTTATTTGATGCTTCATGTTGACATAATCGTCCTCTAAATTCACTTAGTACCGTTGCATCAAATCCTGAATCCGTTAAGTTTAATCCCAAAGCATATTTCCAATCTATTCTACTCCTGACTGCATCGGCGGCTTGTCGATCAGTTAAACCCTCAGCCAACTGCATGATTGTTATTAACGCTAATCGAGCTGGTGAGATAGCTGATTGTCCACATCGGACGGGAAATACATCCACAAAGTCTTTGTCTTTGTATAGTGTGCCTAATTCGTCATACATTTTCATGTATATATTCCATGACAGGGAATGACGCACGCGCTACTCGAACCGTTTCTGCTGGTACTTCCCAATAGTTTTGTGGATGTAGTGTCATCGCCGCCGACTATCAACTCTTCAACTTTTTGTATTATCTTATTTATTGCTCTGAGCCCCCTTTGGGGTCTGACCCCCCATTACCCCCTAGAGGGCGCAAGCTGATGGGTTCCTCTCAACGTGAACCATGAATGGACGTGAAGGAATAGAGCAGCACAGTGAGGGGGGTGAGGGGTCTGACCCCTGATTCGCCAGCAGTATCATAGAACCGGGAGGAAACAAGGAACTCAAATGGCTTTGATTCCCCCCTTGATAAGGGGGGTTAAAGGTTAAGCTGACGAGATTTCACCTTAAGTTGACACCAATGTAGTGACGTGCGCCCCTACAGTTTGGTGATTCATTCAAAACTACCAAATCCTCCACCCCCAGGCGTCTCAATTACAAACACGTCTCCCGCCTCCATTTCCACAACCGCCGTATTTCCTAATTCCTCAATCGTTCCATCCTGACGTTCCACATAATTCTTGCCCACAGCACCCGCTTCACCCCCCTCTAATCCAAAGGGTGCAACAACTCGATGTCCCGATAAAATTGCGGCTGTCATCGGTTCCAAAAACCGCATCCGCCGAATCACACCATTCCCTCCACACTGTTTCCCCTTTCCACCACTATTTCCACGAATGCCAAACTGTTCTAACACCACCGGAAACCGCCATTCTAAAACTTCTGGGTCGGTTAAACGAGAATTAGTCATGTGGGTATGTACTGCATCCGCCCCATCAAACTCTACCCCAGCACCGGAACCGCCACAAATGGTTTCATAATATTGATAATTCTGATTGCCAAAGGTAAAATTATTCATTGTCCCCTGAGATGCTGCCATTACCCCTAAAGCCCCATATAGCGCATCTGTAATCACCTGGGAGGTTTCCACATTTCCCGCCACAACTGCAGCTGGATAACGGGGATTTAATAGACAGCCTTCGGGAATAATAATGTCTAGGGGTTTTAGACATCCTGCATTTAAGGGAATATCATCATCCACTAAAGTACGAAAGACATAGAGAACCGCCGCTTTACACACCGCCGCTGGGGCATTAAAGTTATTGGATAACTGGGCGGATGTCCCGGTAAAATCAATCGTGGCGCGGCGATTTTCTCGGTCAATGCGAATGGCAACTTGAATCTGTCCGCCTGTATCTAAGTTATAGGTAAAACTGCCATCTTTCAGCACATCAATGACACGCCGCACCGACTCTTCGGCATTATTCTGGACGTGTCCCATATAGGCTTGTACGGTATCTAATCCCGACTGTTTTACCATTCGCCGCAACTCTTGCACACCTTTTTCATTAGCAGCAATTTGGGCTTGTAAGTCGGCGATATTTTGGGTGATATTTCGCACCGGATATGTGCCAGATAGGAGTAATTCGGATAATTCTTTTTCGCGGAAACGTCCGGATTCTACTACCTTAAAATTATCGAGTAATACGCCTTCTTCGTCTACAGTTGTGCTATCTGGGGGCATCGAACCGGGGGTAATTCCACCAATATCCGCATGGTGTCCCCGTGAGGCGACGTAGAATAAGGGTGACGAATTTTTATCCCCCTTTTCCCACCTTAAAAAGGGGGGTTTATTTTGATTTGTTGTGGTTCTTTTTGAAAATTTACTCATTTGATCAATCGTATCGGTAATCTCACTTTCGTCCAGAAAAACTGGGGTAATTACTGTGACATCAGGTAAGTGTGTCCCACCGTTATAGGGATTATTAATCGCATAAACATCTCCCGGTTTGAGACTATCGCCATACGCCTCAATTAAACTGCGAACGCTTTCACTCATGGAACCCAAATGTACAGGGATATGAGGGGCGTTGGCAACGAGTTGTCCCTGTCCATCGAAAATAGCACAGGAAAAATCTAACCGTTCTTTGATATTGACCGAATAACTGGTGTTTTGCAGCGTAGTTCCCATTTGTTCAGCAATGGAACGGAATAAGTTATTAAATATTTCCAGTGTAACCGGATCAGGTTGGGAAAGGTTGGCTGGTTGATTGTCGATTGTTGATGGTTGATTGTTTACTTTTGATGGTTGGGTTTTCTTTAAAATTAAATGATTCCGTTCGGTTACTTCAGCTTGCCAACCCGGTTCAATGACATTTGTTCCCGTTGTTTCAATAATTAATGCCGGGGCGGGAATAGAGTCTCCCGGTTGTAAATCGTCTCGCTTAAATACAGGGGTTTCGTGCCATGCATCGGCGGTATACATCTGCACTTTAGCGACAGGTTGCGGCGGTTCTGATCGGTGACGTTGAATCACGGGTTCTTCTGGCACATCCATCGGCTGGATTACTTCTACCGATACCGAGTCCACAATTAGGGCTTTCTCTTCCACAATAAACCCATAACGCTGGCGATGCGCTTCCTCAAATTGCTGTCGCATTTCAGCCACGCTACCGAAATCGATAATTAAGGGTGAGTCTGTCCCCTGATATTTCAAATGCACTTTGCGGATGACTTGACTATCAATTGGCGTAGATTCTCCTATCTGAGTCGTCGCAATTTCTTCTTGTCCGCTGGCTATTAACTCGGTGAATATCTCCTCCAAGGGGGCAATATCTGGCGTTCCTACCGACAGTAATTCCTCCGTTAATTTGGCTTCTACCGAACGTTCCCGCAAGGTTCGCACATCTGCCAATCCCATCCCATACGCAGATAATACCCCCGCATAAGGATGAAGAAATACCTGTTTCATCCCCAAAGCATCAGCAATTAAGCAGGCGTGTTGTCCACCAGCGCCGCCAAAGCAACACAAGGTATAGTTGGATACGTCATAACCTCGTTGTAAGGAGATTTTTTTGATTGCATTTGCCATTTTTTCCACGGCAATGGCTAAAAATCCGGCGGCGACGGCTTCGGGTGTTCGCTTATCCCCAATATCTGCCGCCAATTGACTAAATTTATCTCGCACTACCTGGTCATTTAAGGGTAAATTGCCATCAACTCCAAAGACTTTAGGAAAGAACTCCGGCTGCAATTTCCCCACCATGACATTGCAATCGGTTACGGTTAACGGACCCCCCTTGGAATAAGCAGCCGGACCCGGATTTGCCCCCGCCGATTCGGGTCTCACTCGGTACCGCGCCCCATCAAATTTCACGATTGAACCGCCACCCGCCGCTACGGTATGAATGGACATCATCGGGGTACGTAATCGAACCCCGGCAATCTCGGTTTCAAAGGTGCGTTCGTATTCGCCGTTGTAATGGGCGACATCGGTAGAGGTTCCGCCCATATCAAAACTGATAATTTGATCAAATCCGGCTAATTGACTGGTTTGTACGGCGCCAACAATACCTCCTGCTGGACCGGATAAAATACTGTCTTTTCCCTGAAATGTGCGGGCGTCTGTGAGTCCACCGTTGGACTGCATGAACATTAATCGGATCGATTGTTGATTGTTGATTGTTGATTGTTGATTGTTGATATCTCCGGCTAATTGACTGGAAACTTGGTTAACATACCGCCGCAGAATCGGGGATAAATAGGCATCAACAACGGTGGTGTCACCCCGACTGACGAGTTTCATCAATGGTGTGACCTCATGGGAAACTGAGATTTGAGTAAATCCGATCGCACTCGCTAAGTTGGCAAGTTCCTGTTCGTGGCTGGGATAGCGATAACCATGCATTAAGACGATCGCACAACTGCGAATTCCGCGATCGTAAGCGGCTTGTAACGCTTGGCGAGTGGCGTCTATCTGCACCGGAATGAATTCATCCCCGTGGGCGCTGTAGCGTTCCTCGACTTCAATCACCCGTTCGTAAAGCATTTCTGGCAAGATAATCTCACGGGCAAATATATCGGGGCGGTTTTGATAGCCGATGCGGAGGGCATCGCGGAAGCCTTTGGTGATCATTAGAACAGTGCGATCGCCTTTTCTTTCTAGTAAGGCATTCGTGGCTACGGTTGTCCCCATTTTCACGGCGTCAATCTGTTCGGTGGGAATCGCTGCATCGGCGGAAAGTCCCATCACTTCGCGAATTCCCTGTACTGGCGCATCGGTGTAGCGATCAGGGTTTTCCGAGAGGAGTTTGTGAATGACTAATCGCCCATCGGGACGACGCGCCACAATATCGGTAAATGTGCCGCCGCGATCAATCCAAAATTGCCACCC
>CAZNNK010000399.1:0-6519 GCA_964574085.1 uncultured Coleofasciculus sp. | reverse complement strand
AGGTTACCCAATTCACGGAATCTGTATGCCCCCTCAATGTTTTGATAAACCTGCCGTTACGACTCCAAAGTTTCACCGTTTTATCGTCAGAGGCTGAAGCAATTAAAGACCCATCGGGACTGAAAATAACCCCCCACACCGTTCCCTGATGACCGATTAAGGTTTTCTCCAATTTGCCATCAATTTGCCAGAGTTTGACCGTTTGATCCGCGCTACTGGATACAAGTCGCTGACTATCGGGACTAAAATTAACACTGGTTACCCCATCCCTGTGTCCGGACAGGGTTTTCTGCCAGATTCCATCTTGAGTCCAGAGTTTAATTGTCTTATCGTCACTGCTTGTGGCTAGGATCTCACCGTTGTCTGAAAAACTAACACTATTAACTGAGTTTTGATGTGCCGCAATTGTTTTTAACAATTTACCCTGACGAGTCCAAAGTTTCACCGTATTATCCCAGCTAGCGGTAGCAATCGTCTGACCCTTGGCGGAAAAACTGACACTGCTGATGGGTTGGCTATGTCCAGGAATCGGTTGCAACATTCCCCCTTCAACTTGCCAGAGTTTGATGGTATTATCGGCACTGGCAGAGGCTAAGATTTTGCCGTTGGGACTGAATCCTAGTCCCAGAATTGCCTTACCATGTCCTTGTAATGTGTCAATTAATGTACCGTCGGGACGCCAGAGTTTAATCGTGTTGTCGTCACTTCCAGAGGCTATCATCTGACCATCTGGACTATAAGTAATGGCAATTACAGCATCTTGATGTCCGGATAGGGTGTTGAGTAATCTGCCATCAGTTCGCCACAGTTTGACGGTTTTATCTGCACTAGCAGAGACGAGATATTGTCCATCGGGACTAAAACTGATGTCGAGTACGGGTTGATTATGGGCGGTTAAGGTTTTGAGTAATGTACCATCCGATTGCCAAAGTTTAATTGTTTTATCACGACTAGCGGACGCAATCAACTGACCATTGGCAGAGAAACTCACATCTAACACCCAATGATTATGACCTGATAGGGTTTTCAGCAGCTTTCCGTCATCGATACGCCAGAGTTTAACCGTATTATCCTCACTCGCCGAAACCAGCCGTTGACCATCGGGACTAAAGCTAATACTATGGACGCGATCGCCATGTCCAGTTAAGGTTCTTAATAATCTACCCTCTCGACTCCAAAGTTTAATCGTATGATCCTCACTCGCCGAGGCTAATATCTCACCCTGAGGACTAAAGCGCACTGCATACACCCCCTGATTATGTCTCCCGACTTCGTTCAACCATTCCCCTTGCTGACTCCACAGTTGAATCGTTTTATCCCTAGACGCCGATGCAATTAATTTCCCATCGGAACTAAAGCTAACGCTACTCACCCAATCATTATGTCTGGTTAAACGGTTGCGTTCTTTCACGCCATATACCACCTGTTGCAATGTAGAAATCACCCGCATCCGGGTTTCTTGCGTCACTCCTAGGGCCTGTTTTAATTCTTTAGCGGCGGATAAACTTTTCAGTAAAGCGTCAAATTTGCGGTTGGACGCGACTAAGGCTTCGGCTGAAGCATTCAGGGCAATTAATCGGGCGTTGGTTTCACTAAATACTGCCCGAAATACCAGTCCGACGGCAATCACCGCCAGGGTAGCTAACGTCACACCCGCAATCCGGGCTTCTTGCAAACGGCGTCGTAAGATTTGATTCAATTTTTCCTCAGCCTGGTGTTGTTTTTCCACCGCCGCCGCATGTTTTTTTGTCGCCGCTGATAATTTAGACCGCAGGCTTTTTTCCCGAATCAGTTGTTGGATTTTAGTTTGACTCTCTTTATCTTTTTGTCGCAGTGCTTCGATTTCTTTCCGCAGACTTTTTTGTTCATTCTGGCGGATGAATTCTACCAGGTAATCGTGAACTAATTGATAGCGATGGGTAGGAATTTCGGGTAACAGGAAGACTAAACCTGACTTCTCTAATATTTCTAAAATTAAATCCAGTGGCTGGGCATCAATATCCGATTCAATGACTAATTCGGCACGGGTTTTTAAAGGACGATTATTATTTTCATCGGTAAGGAGTTGCAACACCAGCCAAGCCGCCTGTTCGTTTTCGGCGCCACAGTCTTTTAGGGCTTTTTCCAGGAAGCGTTCCGCCAGCTTTTCCACGGGACCCCGTTGCCGATATTGCGCCAGGGTGGTTATATTTTCAGCTTGTAACTGCGCCCCCACCACTTGCAATTCAATCGGACGCACTTCTCCCAGTTCTCGACCTAAATCTTGGACTAAGGCATCAATTAAGGCGGGTTCTAGGTAAAAATGGGCGCGTTCGGTGAGGCTTTGGATCACCGCCCGGGCATCGGGACGAGAAAAGTTGCCTAACGGATAGCGATGTTTGCGATCTAATATGTTATTGTCAATTGCCTCTAGATTCAGTTTCTCGAAGTCTAATAAGTAGTGTAGAAAGTCTTCGCGAATGGAAATAATAACTTTAACAAAGGAGAGATCTAAACAGGTCTGGAAAAACTGATGAAATAAGCGCGTTTGCTGGGCAGAAGCATGTCCCAGGAAAAATTCTTCAAACTGGTCAAAGATTAACACGGTTAAGATATTGCGATCGGCGTTATCGCGTAACAGTGCCAGCAGTTGGTTGAGAATGGCTGGGTCAGAACTTTCCTCGCCTAGGCTTTCTGAGGGGGTATACGGCTCAGATTTAGGTGGGGTTAACCCAGACAGGGCGGTTCTGACGCCTTTATCCAGTTCCTTAATCCAATCGGTGTACACTTGCAGTACGACAGGTAACACTAAGCGATCGCCTAATGCTCTATGCTTGAGGGCAGGAACTAAGCCAGCGGACACGATGGAACTCTTACCGACGCCAGAGGGTCCATGAATCACCGTCAATTGGCAATCCGCACGGCTTAACCGTTCAATTAAACGTTGTACATCCTGTTGACGCCCGGATGCGGCGATTTCTTGTGCCACAATTTCTTGCTGTTCAACCGGGGTTAAGGTAGGATTAGATACGGCTCGTCGAGGCTGGAGACGAGCCGCACCAATGAAGGCACGAAATCCATAAAGTTGTTCAACTGCCCCTTGTTCCTGCTTAATCTGAAAGGCTTCTAAGTAACGGTGTTGCTCGAAGTACAACCGTCGTAAGCTTTCCAGGAGATATAAGTAACGCTGGGGTTCATAACGATAATCGCTTTTGGCAATGGCATCAGGTAACTCTTGACTCGCCCGATTCAGATGCTGGATAGCTGCCGCCGATTGCCGCAACTGATGATAGGATTTGACAACGATGAGTTGATAGAGTTGGGTTAATAAATAGGGATGTAAGCCTGGGTAGTCTTGAAGTTGATCCGATACCGATTCTAACCGAGAGAGGGCTTGTCGCGCCCAGTGATTGGCATCATTCCACCGTTGTTTAACCAGGGCGACTTCGGCTAAAAAGCCGTAATCTTGCGCCAATTGCACGGGGGAACCGTACTGTTGATGCACTCGTAGGCACTGTTGGGCGACGTGTTGCAGGGAATCCCAACCTTCTAAATGTTGCAACACTTCCGCCTGTTGGGTAATAAACTGCGCCACCAAATCCGGACGTTCCGCCCGTTCAAACGCCTCAACCGCTTGCTGAAGATAGGGCCACCCTTCTTCCCAGTTGCGGTGTCGTTGCGCCCGATGCAAGTCAGCATTCCGGCAATAACATAAGCCTAAATGAAATAAGAGAACGCCTTGACGTTCTAAATTATTGGTGACGCGCCAATACCAAAGGCTTTTTTGATAACGGATAACCGCTGCATCAATATGATCATTGGCATAATCATATTGACCTAAAACAAATTGCAGACTGGCTTCTAGTTCCGGGGTAATCGTTTCTTGACGCTGTTGTAAGTCATGGAGGGCGCAGTCAAGTTCGGCGCGGGAACGGCAACCTGTGGCTAGATTGAGATTGGCATGGTGGGTACAGATACGCCATGGCGCATATCGTCCTGGAGTTCCTGTTAATACGGTTTTGAATAGGGAGTCGGCTTTGTGTTGCAGTAAGTTGAGGAGTTCATCGGTGGCAATTTCAAACTTAATTGGAGTCGCCGCCCAACTGCTAAAATCAGGGGCAGAACGGACGAGTTTATGCAATACTTCGTCATTCACCCATAAGACTAGGGGGAAGGGTAAGCGTTTGCGAAATTCATCCCGCACTTGGTTGGTGGAGGTGAGTAAATCATCCAGGGCTTCCACGGATTCTAATCCCAGGATAATTAAGGCGGGAGGGGGATCAATACGGCTCGGATTAGCTCTACCTTTAATTTCTGCTTCCCCAGCTCCCTCTGCTCCCCCAGCTTCTCTATGATTCCTGTCCACATAATTCTGAATCGTGGTGTAAAGGGTGGTGACGGATTCAGGGAGAACTAATTCCTGAATTTGATATCGACCTTGAGCGCGTTCTCGCAATTGTTGTAAAATACGCTTTTGTAGCCGCTTGTAATTACAGCGCACTAGGACAAGCGAGAACTCACCCTGAGAAAAGGCGATCGCACGATCAAGGGCGTTCAATGAACTCTGGTTATAGTCGGCAACATCTTCGGGTTGTTTGGTTTCAATCATGGGGAAACGTTGTTCCTGGTTCGTCCCGCGTGGGATTGATGGCAACTGGACGACAGGGTAAAACAGCAGTGAACTTGACTTTCTTCTTCTAGTGTGATATATCACGACCGGAAACAACAACGTCCGCTTCAGTGGGTTATCCGAATAGGGGATATCTTGGCGCTAGATTTATTGAGGGTAAAGGTGCGATCGAGGTTCCTTTGGCTGCTACAACCCAACCCATTTAATTAGACCAAACGGATGATCAGAGAAATTGACATGATCAGAATTGTAGGGGCGAGTCGCTGCTTAAATGTGGAGGTATGAGAATTAACCTAACTCGACTCGCCCCAGTCTAAATGTAGGCGGCGTCAGAGCATGACCGAGGATAGGGGATGAATCCAATTAATTTGAGTTAACAGGTAAAACGAAAATGACGGCTTATACTATAGATTTTAACCCGATTATTCAGCTAACCGACGACCAATTTTATCAGTTATGTCGGGCTAATCCTGATCTGAAATTTGAACGCAATGCCCAAGGAGAATTGATTATTATGCCCCCCACTGGTGGAGAAACCGGAAATAAAAACTTTGAACTTGTCATTGATTTCGGGATATGGAATCGCCAAACTCGATTAGGGGTTGGCTTTGACTCCTCAACCTGTTTTAAACTTCCCAATGGCGCTAATCGTTCTCCGGATTTAGCTTGGGTGATACAGGAACGCTGGGATGCTTTGTCTCCAGAACAACGCACCAAGTTTCCGCCAATTTGTCCGGATTTTGTGGTGGAATTAATGTCTCCTTCCGATCCGTCCCTTGTCAGGTAAGCTTTTGTCTTCAAAGAAAGCCTATTGCCTATTGCCTATTCCCTGGCGCGTAGCGCTATACCTGTTGTCAAATACACTACAGCCGCATTGATTTAATCAAGGAGTAGACTGTTACTGCCGAATTCTGACCGATGACAGACTTCTCCTCGATTCTCCAAGACTTCGTTCCCGCCATTGTGCCGAAGCTGCGAACCGGGTTGCAATTCCATCGCACCCTCGCCAAAGGGGGAACTAAACCCGATGGTACGCCATTCATCAATCAGCGCACCGGGGAACCTTATCTGATTACCACCCAGCTAACCCATGTCTTAGTCGGGTTGAGTGCGTTATCCAGACTCCTCACCTATCTACACCAGCGCCATCTCCTCTCACCACCCGTCACTGACTCCCAGTTTCGTCGAGTTTGTGCGCTATTTAGTTTACATGACTTACATAAAGATGAGCAGATAGCGCGGGAAGTGAGTCGTGCTGATACCTCGATTCAACCCGCACAAATGCTGGAAATTGCCAATCGGGTGGGGTTAACGGATTGGTTGGGTGCGGATGATTTGAATGGCTATGAATATCGCGAGGCTATGGTGCATTTGAGTGATGCGACTCATGGCGATAGGAAGCATTGTCGGGGAGAGATTGATTATGAGCGACTGTATGAATTAGTCCGATTAGCGGATACTATGGCATCGGTTCAGAGTCTGGAGGAAGGGACGAGGAGTTTAAAGAATCGCTTGAAGGAGTTGGCGCGGCGGTTAAACCATCTCCAGTTTTATTACCACAAAATCACTGATTATCGCGGCTTGACAACAAATCTTTACCATCAGGCGATCGCACAAACTTTACAAACTCAGTATAATCTCTATCCACTCTTATTTTTTGCCAATGGGACGCTGTATCTGAGTGAAGGTGAACTTAGGGACTTTAATCGAGATGAGTTGATTCAGTCTGTTGTTCAATCCTTTAACCATTCCTTGCAAGAATTAGGCGAAAAACCGGGAAATCAACCGGAGTATAATCGTAAAACTCAGCGATTTGAGAACTATGTCTTTACCTTTTGGACAGCTGCCCAGCTCCTAGAGTTTCTTAAAGCTAATTCTCAGGGGAAAGATAAACCGGGTTGGTTTCAAGA
>CAZNNK010000398.1:0-6529 GCA_964574085.1 uncultured Coleofasciculus sp. | reverse complement strand
GTCATACGTTGCCCCAACTAAGAAGAACAGACTCGCCCCAATTAAGCCGTGGGACACCATTTGCAACACCGCCCCACTCAACCCCAAGTCGGTAAATGAACCAATCCCGATTAAGACAAAGCCCATGTGGGAAATCGAGGAATAGGCAATCTTGCGCTTGAGGTTGCGTTGGGCAAAAGACGTTAATGCCGCATACACGATATTCACCACGCCCAAAATTACCAACACTGGGGCAAAATAGGCATGAGCATCAGGTAACATCCCCGCATTCATGCGAATTAAGGCATATCCACCCATCTTCAACAGAATCCCCGCCAGTAACATGTGAACGGGGGCGGTGGCTTCGCCGTGGGCATCGGGTAACCAGGTATGTAAGGGGAAAATCGGTAACTTTACCCCGTAGGAAATCAGAAACGCCGCATAGAGCAACAATTCTAGATTAATCGCATAATCCTTCAGGGCAAGCGATCGCATATCAAAGGTAACCGTATCCCCATAGAATGCCATCGCCAAGGCTGCAATCAAAATAAACAGCGAACCCCCTGCCGTATACAGGATAAACTTCGTCGCCGCATACAGTCGCTTTTTGCCGCCCCAAATCGACAGCAGCAAATATACCGGAATTAACTCCAGTTCCCACGCCAGGAAAAACAACAGCATATCCTGCACCGCAAACACGGCAATCTGACCGCCGTACATTGCCAGCATCAGGAAGTAAAACAGCTTCGGCTTCAGGGTTACGGGCCAAGCCGCGAGGATGGCTAATGTGGTCATAAATCCCGTCAGCAGTACCAACGGCATCGATAAGCCATCCACCCCCACCGACCAATTCAAGTCCAGCGTGGGCACCCAAGCATATTTCTCCACCAATTGCAGTCCCGGATTGCCAAAGTCATAGTTGATGACAACCGCACAGATAATCAGCGTAAAGTCAATTAGCCCGACAATCAGGGCGTACCAGCGTTCCCATACGCCATTCTTCTCTGGTAATAAAGGAATGCCCAGAGAAGCGACGATGGGGAACAGAATAATTACGGTTAACCAAGGAAAATCAGTCATTAGTTCATGGTTCATGGTTCATAGTTTATGGTTCATTGTTCATGGTGCATGGTTGATGGCAATCCACAATCAACAATGAACGTACATTAAGACAACCCAGAAACAATCACAAAACCGAGAACGGCACCAAAGACAATCAGCGCATAGAATTGGGCGCGACCATTTTCGAGATATTTTAGTCCTTCACCACTGATCAGGGTAAATAGACCAGTTAAATTCACCGCACCATCCACGACACGATAGTCTACTTCCATCACCTGACGGGCGAGGCGACGACTTCCCTGGACGAACAGCCGATCATAGATATCATCGAAATACCACTTGTTCAGGGAAAAGTTGTAAAGTGGTGTAAAGTTTTTCGCGATCGCAGCCGGGTCAATTTGACGCATCCGGTACATCAGGGAGGCTACGGTAATGCCAATCAGGGCAATACCGACAGAGGAACCCGCCATCACCAGAAACTCGGTCCAGTTAAACGCCGCTTCATGACTCACCACTTCCGCCACGGTTTCGCCAGGGGCGTGGATGAATTCCTCAAAGTAGTTGTCAAAGGGCATCCCCACTAAACCAACCAACGTGGAGGGAACCGCCAGTAACAGTAAAGGTAAGGTCATGGTTAACGGCGATTCATGGGGCGACTCACTATGCCCATGATCATGATCCTCCGCCTCTAATTCCCGCCTATCCATGGCACCGGGTCCAAATGCGGGTACGGGTTCAGCCACAGCCCCTTTAATTTGTTCCTTAATACTGCTGATATTCCCCCGGAAATCGCCTTCAAAGGTCATGAAATACATGCGGAACATATAAAAGGCAGTCAGTCCAGCCGTCAGCCAACCGACCACCCACAGCCCTGGAGACGCAGCAAAGGCACTGCCTAAGATTTCATCCTTTGACCAGAATCCCGCAAAGGGAGGAATCCCACAAATTGCCAGGGTGCCAATTAAAAAGGTTAGGGAGGTAATCGGCATATACTTCCGCAATCCCCCCATCAACCGCATATCCTGGGCTAAATCCGGATCATGACCCACCACGGCTTCCATGCCATGAATCACAGAACCGGAACAGAGGAAGAGCATGGCTTTAAAATAAGCGTGGGTCATCAGGTGGAATAACCCAGCACTGTAGGCACCAATCCCCATTGCCATGACCATGTAGCCTAACTGGGAGATGGTGGAATACGCCAGACCCTTTTTAATGTCATTTTGGGTCAACGCAATGGTTGCCCCTAAAAAGGCAGTAAATCCCCCTGTCCAGGCAATCACCGTCATCGCCACAGGGATATTTTCAAACACAGGATACATCCGGGCGATGAGAAATACCCCAGCCGCCACCATTGTCGCGGCGTGAATCAATGCGGAAATAGGGGTCGGACCTTCCATCGCGTCCGGAAGCCAAACATGCAAGGGAAACTGGGCAGATTTGGCAACGGGTCCTAAAAAGACTAATACGGCAAACAGGGCGGCGAGTCCGCTGCTAATATAACCGGATTCGACAAAAGCCTCTAAGTGGGCGCCCATGACATCAAACTCGAAGCTACCGGTTGCCCAATACAGCCCTAGGATACCTAAAAGGAGACCAAAGTCCCCCACCCGGTTAACTACAAAGGCTTTTTGACAAGCATCGGCGGCAGCCTTGCGATCATACCAGAATCCAATTAGCAGGTACGAACACATGCCCACCAGTTCCCAGAAAATATAAACCTGTACCAGGTTGGGACTAATCACCAGACCCAACATTGAGGAACTAAACAGGCTCAAATAGGCATAGAAGCGCACATAACCGGGGTCGTGTGCCATGTAGCCGTCGGTATACACCATGACCAAAAAGGCGACGGTAGAAACGACGACTAGCATCAACGCCGTCAGGTTGTCAATGGTGTACCCCATCATCAAGTGAAAATTCCCCGCCGCCGCCCATTCCAGGGTACGGGTAAAGGGTTCATGTCCGTGAAATTGACTCCAGAAGATGGCAAATGACAGCACCATCGCCGCCCCCAGCAGGGAGACGACGAACACGGAGGATAACTGTCGTAGCTGATTCGTGGTTTTGTTGAATGAGATTAGCCCTAAGCCGACTAGCATTGCCCCTGCCAATGGCAAGACTGGGATCAACCAGGCATATTGATAAAGCGGTTCCATGGAAGACAGCGTACTTTAGATTTCTTTACTATTTTGACAAACTGTTAACAAGTGTGACATTTGATATCCTACCCGACTTCCTGACCTAGCGGGAGATGGGGTGAGAGGGTGAGAGGGTGAGAGGGTGAGGGGGTGAGGGGAAGATGAGGGAGATGCTGCTTTTTAGGTAAAAGTGCAAGGTTTTTGTTTCCCCACCTTCTTTGGAGATACATGTCATCACTTGAGTGACGTGGTAGCGTACCTATTCAACAAGAAAGTTGACTCTGTGTGAGCCAACCTCCAGTCAGTCATGTTTATTGATTTGATCAGAAAACTCCTGGGTTAATTGATTTAGTTGATGGTAATACCTCAAAAACACCAATAGCTAGTGCAGCTTGGTTTCAAATAGTCCCCCGTTAACAATATGCGAAAAAGCAGATACCGTAAACCTTACATTTTCCTGCCTTGGAGCCTCCTGCCCTCTGCCTCCTGCCTTCTTGCCCTAGTGCAGCGCGGCGGAAATAACTCACCAGTTAACAAGCTCCCTAAAAGCAGCATACCTTATGTTCCTTATCGCCTTCTGCCCTGGAGCCTTCGGACTTCTGCCTTCTTGTACTAGGCGGCTGATTGAGTGGCATTCTCTAAGGCGGTATGAGTTAAACCTTGTCCAATGGATGCTGAAAACTGCGATTGATTGTTCCGGATCAGAGTTTGAATCGCCACGCGCAAGTCATCTCGTCCCTGAAAGCCTTCTAATCGCTTCACTAACTGACCGTTTTCAAATAAGAGCAAGGTGGGTAAGGATTTGAGTTGATAGGTACTGGCAAGCCTGAGACTATTATCTGCATTCACCCGCACCACTTCAATCCGATCGCTCCATTCCTGCTGCACGTCCTCCAACATCGGCTGGATTAGGCGGCACAACCCACACCAGGGTGCCCAAAAATCAACCAGAACCATCTTGGAGTTTTCCAAAACGCATTGCTTAAACGTCTGCTCGTTCACCGACAACACCATGATCCCTCGAAATTCTATTGAGTTTTTATTCGCTTCCTTGGGATTATGCTACATCGAATTGGGATCATTTGAACAATAAATCCACTAATTTTACCAATTTATTTGGGCAGTTGCTCGCATGAGTAGGGGATGCGCCCACCATAACAAGCCGATAAAGCCGATTACGCCTAGATAGGCGGGACGGATAAATTCTTCCCATTTCAGGGTTTGGCGTCCCTGAATTAGCGCCAGGAAAGGAAAAACCGAGGTACGCTCTTTGACGGACTCAAAGGCTTGACCATAGCGTTGGGAAAGCCGTTGATCCCCATGCCAAACGCCAAAGCAATGGTGCAAAATTAATCCCACCGAGGTAAGTAGAGTGAAGCTAGTGCCAATCCAGAGGGTGTGAGCAATACACCAGATCACCTGTCCCACCATTTGCGGATGTCGGGTAATGCGAATGATTCCGGTTTCGTAGAGATGAACTTGGGGTTTCTGGATGGCGGCGATTTCTAACAGATTGAATGTAGCGGGGTAGAGAAACAAAAAAGAAATCGCTGAAAGCCACCAGACTAGGGACTTGATCCCCGGAACTCCCTGCACCTGCCACAATTGAATCCCATCATAGCGGTGGTTGAAAAAGTAAATAATTAATACAACAGCAAGAGATAGGCTAACCAAAGCAAATAAAATTCGATAGAACCTCGCGCCTACCCGTGGTTCAGCCCAAGGTCGCAGTGCGGCTAGACCACTATGGGCGATCGCAAATCCCAAAAGTAGTCCAGCCATTACCCAATGACTGGATGTCACGTTAGTCAAGACCCCCATATATCCTGATGTTGATTCGTTGCACAATTCATCCTAGCAAGAATACTCAAGGACTTGATCCCGTCTTATGTTACTGTCGATTTCAGGCACAGGTTTACACGTTCGTTGTTGGCAACTCCTACCATCGTTGACGTTAAATCCCATCTTCAACCTCTCTGGGATTGCCTGTTATTGCTCCTTTTTGATGGTTTAGCTCCTATGTCTGACCTTCCTTTCACTCTCGATCAACTCCGCATTCTCAAAGCAATTGCTTCTGAGGGGAGTTTCAAACGTGCGGCGGATAGTTTGTACGTTTCCCAACCGGCTGTGAGTTTACAAGTGCAAAACTTGGAACGACAGCTTGATGTCCCCTTATTTGACCGAGGCGGACGTCGCGCTCAATTGACAGAAGCTGGACACTTACTCCTAAGCTACGGTGAAAAAATTCTCACCCTTTGTCAGGAAACCTGTCGGGCGATTGAAGATTTACAGAATCTCCAAGGTGGGACGCTGATTGTGGGCGCGTCTCAAACCACGGGAACCTATCTCTTGCCTCGGATGATTGGCATGTTTCGACAGAAATATCCGGATGTGTCGGTGCAGTTACAAGTCCACTCGACGCGCCGCACGTCTTGGTCTGTGTCCAATGGACAGGTTGATTTAGCTATCATTGGCGGTGAAGTCCCCACGGAACTTCAAGAAACGTTACATATTATGCCTTACTCGGAAGACGAGTTGGCGCTAATTTTACCTGTCTTCCACCCCCTAGCCAAGGTGGGAACTGTGCATAAGGAGGATTTGTATAAGTTACAATTTATTGCGCTGGACTCCCAATCTACGATTCGTAAGGTAATTGACCAGGTTCTCACGCGCTGTGATATTGATACCCGACGTCTGAAAATTGAGATGGAGCTCAACTCCATTGAGGCAATTAAAAACGCCGTGCAATCAGGATTGGGTGCAGCGTTTGTGTCTATTTCCGCTATCGAAAAAGAATTGGACATGGGTGTCTTGCATCGAGCAACCATAGAAGGCGTTGTGGTCAAACGAATGCTATCTTTGATTGTCAATCCCCATCGTTACCGTTCCAAAGCTGCCGAAGCCTTCAGCCGGGACATTTTGCCCCAGTTTGCGCCTCCGGGATGGGAAGAAATACCCCCCGCTTCGCCGCCAATCACGGCTCCTAAATTAAATTCGGCATCGTCTCAACCCGCATCGTCTCAACCGACAGGGTAAGGACAATTAAGTAGGTGAGGACAATTACGGTGAGGATCGTCATACTCGCTTTCATCGAGAAGCAAGCTACGTTTATGTAAGGGTTTAATGGATGCAAAACTTAACCTAGTTGAGTTTATTTCCACCAACCTACTTAGTCAAAAGTTTTCGGTGAAAATTGCCCAGTGTAGAGGTGTGAGAGTGTAGGAGCTACTTGTAGGGGTACAATATGTCGTACCCCTGATCGAGTTAGAGTAGCGAGCAAGATGCTCGCACAAGGATTTCATCATTATTGATTGACATTAAAGTTTAAATACTAAACAGAAGTACGC
>CAZNNK010000397.1:5385-6529 GCA_964574085.1 uncultured Coleofasciculus sp. | reverse complement strand
GTGAATCTCAAACCGGAGGATTTCCTCCAGTCGTGGGCAGTGGTTGGGAAGATCCCTATCTCAACGAACATCGAGGCGGACGGTTTCTCGATAATGAAGCCTTGGTGGTCGATGATATTTATACCGCCAATCTCACCGATTGTCATGTCGAAGCGTTAGAAAACTATGGCGTTAAATCCTGCGCCATTGTCTCGATTTTCCAAGGGCAAAAGCTGTGGGGATTACTCAGTGCCTTTCAAAACACCAGTACCCGTCATTGGGAAGAGGGCGAAGTCCAATTACTCAAACAAATTGCCAACCAACTTGGTGTCGCCTTACAACAAGCCGAATATGTGCATCAGATTCAGGTTAAATCTGAACAGCAGGCGAAAGAGGCGGAACGCGAACGGGCGTTAGCCAAAGTCGTGGATAAAATCCGTCAACCCTTCGACATTGACAAGATGTTTGAAACCACTACTCAGGAAGTGCGGCGACTGCTAAATGTGGAACGGGTAACCATTTATAAGTTCCGCGATGACTATTTCGGTGACTTTATCTGTGAATCCGAGTCGGGCGGATTTCCTAAATTAGTCGGGAGTGGTTGGGAAGATCCCTATCTCAACGAACACCATGGGGGATGCTTCCGGGACAATGAACCGTTTGTGGTAGACGATGTTCACGATGGTACGCTGACGGATTGTCATGTTGAGGCGTTAGACTACTATGGCGTCAAATCCTGTGCAGTGGAGTCTATTTTCCAAGACGACAAACTTTGGGGATTACTCAGTGCCTTTCAAAACACCAGTACACGCCACTGGGAAGACGGTGAAGTCCGACTGCTCAAACAAGTGGCGTCTCAACTGGGCGTGGCGTTGCAACAAGCCGATTATTTGCAGCAATTGCAAGCCCAATCGGAGCAACTGGTGAAAACCGCCGACTTGGAACGAGTCACGGCTCAAATTATCAGCAAAATTAGCCAATCTCAGGAAATCGATCAGATTTTCCAGTCAGCTTGTGGGGAACTACAAACCTTTTTGGGGGCTGATCGCGTGGGGATTTATCGCTTTGACCCCGAATCTGGGTATGATCAGGGAGAAATGGTGGCTGAACGGGTCATCGCTGGTTTCCCCTCTTCGATGGCGATCACAGTTGACGACCATTGCTT
>CAZNNK010000397.1:0-5375 GCA_964574085.1 uncultured Coleofasciculus sp. | reverse complement strand
AAAATTTGCCGAAATCTTTCGCAAGGGTCGGGTTTGGGCAGTTGCCGATATCCATCACGCCAATTTAGCGCCCTGTTATATTGATACCCTCGCCAAATTCCAGGTGCGAGCCAATTTGGTCGCCCCTGTTATGCAAGGGATGGAATTGTGGGGATTACTCTGTATTCACCAGTGCAGTGGTCCACGCAAGTGGAGAAACCAAGAGGTGGAATTTGTCAAGCAGGTGGCGTATCAATTGTCCATCGCCTTAAAACAATCCCAGTACCTGCACCAGTTACAAGACCAATCCAAGCAGCTAACAACCATTGCCCAAACCCAGGAAACGGTATCCAGCGTTCTGACTAAGTTGAGCTATGGCGAGGATATCGCCACCATCTACAACACATCCACTCGTGAACTGCGGAAACTACTCAAGTGCGATCGCACGGCGGTGTACCAGTTTGAACCGGACTGGAGTGGCGTGTTTGTCGCCGAGTCGGTGGCGACGGGATGGACACCCTTAGTTGGTCCGGATATCCGCACCGTCTGGGAAGACACCTATTTACAAGAAACTCAAGGGGGTCGTTATCGGAATCGGGAAAGCTTTGCCGTGGATGATATCCATACCGTGGGTCACTCCGATTGTCACGTTGAAATTTTAGAACAGTTTGAGGTCAAAGCTTACGCCCTCGCCCCGATTTTCGTGGCTGATGAGTTATGGGGAATCCTCTGTGCTTATCAAAACACTGGATCTCGCCATTGGACGAGTACCGAAATCACTGCATTGACCCAACTTGCTCAAGGGGTGGGAACGGCATTACAACGCCTATACTATCTAGAACAGGTGCAACAGCAGTCAGATCAATTCGCCCAGTTAGCGAAACGGGAAAGTAACTTTATCAACCTGCTGTATAAAACCGGACAACGGATTGCCGAACGCTTGCAGAAAGGAACCTTAAACCCAGAGGTTCTCCTACAGGCGACAAGTCAGGAACTGCGACTGCTGCTGAATGCGGATCGGGTGTCGGTTTATCGCTTTAATTCCGATTGGAGTGGGGAATTTGTGCTTGAAGATGTCGGGGGTTCCTACGTCAAGGTTGTCGGTTCCCAACTGGCAAAGGTGAGTGATCCGGTGTTGCAACAAAGCGAGGGCGGTGTGTATCGCCAAAATCAGACCAGTGCGGTTAACGATATCACTCAAGCCACGGAGTTGACATTTACTCGTGAACTGTTGCAGCAGTGGGGGACTAAAGCTTACATCATCGCCCCCCTATTCCAAGGGGAACAACTGTGGGGATTGTTAGGGGTGTATCAAAACAGTGAACCCCGCACCTGGGAAGAGGGCGAGGTTAAACTCTTGGCGCAGATGGCAACTCAGTTAGGGATTGCTCTCCAGCAAGCGCAATCCTTGGAACAAGTTCAGGAACAGTCCCAGCAACTGATGGAGGCGGCGCAACGGGAGAAAGCGGCGAAGGAAGAATTACAACAGGGGGTGATTCAACTGCTAATGGCAGTACGTCCGGCGTTACAAGGGGATCTGACGGTACGAGCGCCAATTACCGAAGATGAAGTGGGAACGGTGGCGGATGCCTATAACAATACCCTGCAAAGTCTGCGGGCAATTGTACAACAGGTGCAGCAATCCTCTCGCCAAGTAGCACAAACCTCCCAAGCCAGTGAAACCGCGATCGCCGGATTAGCCCAACAAGCCCAACGTCAGTTCCAGGCGCTGGAAAACACCTTGGGACAGATTCAGATGATGGTGAATTCTACCGAAGCGGTGGGGGCTAGCGCTCAACAGGTGGAAGCCGCCGTGCAACAGGCGAACCAAACGGTTCAAGCCGGGGATGAGGCGATGAACCGCACGGTGGATGGGATTATGGATATCCGGGAAACCGTGGCGGAAACCAGTAAGCGGCTGAAGCGTTTGAGTGAATCGACGCAGAAGGTGTCGCGAGTGGTGAATTTGATTAGTAACTTTACCACCCAAACCCAGTTGTTGGCGTTAAATGCGTCAATTGAAGCCACCCGCGCCGGTGAATATGGACGAGGGTTCGTCGTGGTTGCGGATGAAGTCCGTTCTCTGGCGCGTCAATCGGCGGAAGCGACGACGGAGATTGCCCAATTGGTACAGGAAATCCAGATGGGTACGGCTGAGGTGTCATCGGTTATGGAAACGGGGATTCAGCAGGTGGCATCGGGTACAAACCAGGTGAATGAAGCGCGGGAGTATTTGTATGCGATTGTCGAAGCGACCAGTCAGATTAGTCAGGTGGTAGCGGGGATTACCCAAGCGACTCAAGTTCAGAGTCAAGAGTTGCAGTCTGTTACCCGAACCATGACTCAGGTGGCGACGATTGCTAACCAAACGGCGGAAAATTCGATGGAGATGTCGTCATCGTTCCAAGGTTTGTTGACGATGGCGCAAAATCTGCAAATGAGTGCGGATCAGTTCAAGGTTGAATAGTCTGTCATTTGTCCTTTGTCATTGGTCATTTGTCCTTTGTCATTGACGTTGTAGGGGCGGGTTTTATCATTATCCTTTCTGGGTTTACCTAGGTGTGAGCATGACAGCTTAGTCAGGGCGGGTTTTGTACCAACGTTATCAACAATAGCGAAAAGCAAGTCCCTAAACCCGCCCCTACAAACCAGAATTATTGAGCCTAGCGTTGGGTCAAAATTCAACACTTAGTCAGGGCGGGTTTTGTACCAAGGTTATCATCAATAGCCAAGCTAAATCCCTAAACCCGCCCCTACAAACCAGAATTATTAAGCCTAGCGTTGGGTCAAAATTCAACACTTAGTCAGGGCGGGTTTTGTACCAAGGTTACTATTAATCGCCAACAGAAAGTCCCTAAACCCGCCCCTACATCCCTCACAATCCAACAGTTTCCCATGAACGATCCAAATATTCGTGAACAAAGTTACCAGTATTTTCTGGAAGAAGCGCCAGAACTTATGGGTATTATCGAACAAGAATTACTCGATCTACGGGCTAATTTTAGTGTTAATAAAGTTCATCACTTAATGCGAACCACTCACACCCTAAAAGGGGCGGCGGCGAGTGTGGAGTTGGACACGATTAAAACGGTGGCTCACTCGTTGGAGGATATCTTTAAAACTCTGTTTAATCCCGATGTCGTGATTGATGCGGAGGTGGAGGCGTTACTGTTTGAAGGCTATGAATGTCTGCGGCTACCCCTGACGGCGGAAGTGATGGGGGGAAAGATTAATGAGGCGGAAGTTCTCGATCGCACGGCGGCGGTGTTTGCGAAGTTGCAGGAAAAGCTGGGTGATTGTTTTGACCAACAAGCGAATATTCCGAGTTCGTTGGAGTTGGGATTTGATGTCACCCAATCTATTTTTGAAGTGGGGGTGAGTCAGCGGTTAGACCAAATTACTGAGGCTTTGGCGAGTAATGATCCGTCAGTGATGGCGGATACCTTGCGATCGCAGGCGGAAGTGTTGCTGGGTGTGGCGGAATCGATGAATTTACCGGGATTTGCGGCAATTGCCAGTAGTGCGATCGCGGCGTTGGAGAATTATCCGGATCAGGCGGAAATGATTACTCAGATCGCCCTAGCTGACTTCCAGGCGGGACAAAAGGCGGTGCTGAATGGCGATCGCACTCCAGGGGGTCAACCCTCTCAATCCCTGCAAGAATTGGCGGGTGTGGTGGATGGTGATCTAGAGGATGCTGCGCCAGTCGCCGCGCCAGAGAATGTCTGGGAAGCGGATCTGAGTGATTCAGAGGTTAGTGAAGAGTTGGCGGCGTCTGATGCATACGCGGCGGATTCAGCTTACCCCGATGAGGAGTTTTCGGAAGTTCGTATCACTGATTCGGCAGATTTTCAACTGGATGCGACGGATTTGACGCCTTTACTGGATATCGATATCAATGAGTATGAGGAGGAGAGTGTATCCGAACCGGAGACAGAAGGGGTTGAGGAACCCGATTCGGCTGACTTATTGGATAGTGTTTGGGGAAATATCTCGGTTTCCGAATCAACACCGGAGGAGGATGTTCCGGTAGAATCTGAATCGGAATCCGAAGAAGTGTTTCCCGTCTTCAAGACTCCAGCCAATAATGTCCAGGAATCAATCCCCGAATCGATACCGACTCCTCCCGTAGACGCGGCAGAACCCTTAACGAATTATGTTTTACCTTCGGCACGGGGACAACAAGAATCGGTTCCGGAAACGCAGCCGCAAACGGTGCGGGTGAATATTGATCATTTAGAACATTTGAATTATGCCGTTGGGGAACTCTTAACCTACCAAAATCGCCAATCCCTCCAGGATGAGCAATTGCAATCAGCGGTTCGTTTGGTATTAACTCGGCTGCAACAGCATCAACAACTCTTGGATGAATTGCAAGATTGGCATGACCGTCAATTGCATCGATCGCAACAAAAACGGATGAATCTCAGGGGAAGAAAACGCCGAGAAGCGATTCAAGAAAAGCCGTCATTGGCTTGGCAAAATCCCCAGACAACAATCCCCAATTATTTTGACCCGTTAGAACTGGATAGTTATAACGAACCGCAGCTTTTAATCCAGTCGCTGATGGATGATACCGCCCAACTCACGGAAGCAACGGAGTCGATTGAAGTTTTTGCCAGTCAATTTAATCAAACCTTTGACAAACAACGGCGACTGTTAACCAGTATCCGGGATACCTTGATGGAGGCGCGACTGTTACCGTTAGGCACTTTATTTAGACGGTTTCCGCGAGTGTTACAACAGTTAGAAGTCACCCACAATAAATCAGTGGAACTCTACATGGATGGGACAGAGGTATTAGTGGATAAAGTGGTGGTGCAGAAACTTTATGACCCCTTACTGCACCTGATCCGAAATGCCTTTGATCATGGGATTGAATCGCCAGAGGTTCGCCAAGAATCCGGCAAAACTCGTCAGGGTACTATTGCCATTGATGCCTATCACCAGAATCGATATTTGGTGATTGAAGTTCGGGATGATGGGCAAGGGTTAAACTTTGAGAAGATTCGTCAACGGGCGGTAGAACAGCGTTTAATTGACGCCGAACAAGCCAGACGATTGTCACCTGCTGAACTGGCGGAGTTTCTGTTTGAACCCGGTTTTTCCACCGCTTCTGGGTTAAGTGATTTATCCGGGCGGGGAATTGGGATGGATGTGGTGCGTTCTCAGGTGGAATCCCTGCAAGGATCAGTGACGGTATATTCTCAACCGTATTATGGAACAACCTTTCGGCTGCAAATCCCCCTAAATCTGACCATCGCCAAGCTACTGTTGATGGAGGCGGGAGGTCAAACTTATGCTTTACTCTCAGATGCGATCGAACAAATCATTATCCCGCCACCGGAACGACTGCGCTGCTGGGATGAGGGGAAAGTGCTGCGATGGGGTACTGG
>CAZNNK010000396.1:0-6537 GCA_964574085.1 uncultured Coleofasciculus sp. | reverse complement strand
TGTGTCTGGATGGCGAGTGGAACCCACAATAATGGCTTGATCATGCCCTTGTTTGGCTAAGTTGTGGGAGGTTTGCCAAAGGCAGGATAGCGCTTCTGGGTAAAGTAGGGTATCATCGTTGAGCCAGAGGTAGTAGTCATAGTCGTACTGGAGTGCTTCGGCAAAGGCTTTGTGCATTCCCCGGTTCCAGTAGAGAGTTCCATCCCCTGGTAATATTTTTACTTGGGGATAAGTCTGTTGTACTGCCTCGGTTGTACCATCTGTGCTGCCATCATCGACTAGATAGACATCGATGGCTAGATCACTGGGAATTACCTGGTTAAATAAAGCATCTAGACAAGCCAATGTCTTGGGTTTACGATTATGGCAGGTGATCAGGACAGCAGTGCGACAAGTCATGGGTTAATCTAGCTTCAGGATTCCTCTATTATCTGTCAGCGATCGTTAAATAGCTGCCATAAAAGGCAAGAATTGGTAATCTTTCACCCAATATTCGAGTCATTTTGCCACTTCCCATGAGTTTAACATTCACGAAACCCACTGATTCTAACTGCTGTTTCAAGTCAACCGGATAATGCTGTGAGACGTGAGCGCCACCTAGAACACTTCCCCCTGTCAGCTTTAGACGCAGGTAGTTAGGATTAGGTGTTGTTAGCAGCAGTCTACCACCGATTCTAATGATTCGATAGAATTCTTGTAAAGTTTTAAGCACTTCATCTGGATAAATATGCTCAATAAACTCTCCGGAAACGACAACATCAAATGATGAATCTACTGCATCTATGTTTGTTGAGTATGAGCATATTGTACTGGAATAAATTTCTTTGGGGATCTTAGCTAAACGACTGGCGACACAATCTAAACCCACAAGTTGCAGATGCGGATTCAACTCCTTTATAATTCTCCCACCTCTTCCCGTGTTGCATCCAACGTCAAGAACTGTTTTTACTTGCTCAGGAAAGTGGAGGGAAAACTGCCTGTATCTTTCTACTGTGAATGGATCAGTTTCACTCACTTCTTGGGCTATGTTAATTTCTTCGTAGTTTTTCATGATGTTCTTCCTAGTTATATTTCAAGAGTTAAGAATTGATTAGAACAGCGCTGCTAGACAAAGTCAAGGGTTTAAAGTTGCGGTTATAGCAGATCATTAATACAATAGGGTGTCGCTCTTTGTAATTGATTTTCCAGCAGTTTCTAAGATTTGAAATCTCAGTCATATAAATAAAACGTCTGAAAGGAGCTGATTAAGTTTCTCTACCATCTTTGGATGCAACTTGTCTAGGTATTGACCTGTCTTACCTGAACGTTTATGTTTCATTACTTCAATCTCCTTAACCGGACTAGCTTCCTGAGTTAATAAGTCAATATTATTTTGGGAAGGGTGCAACCCTAAAAAAGCAGATATTCTCTTAAAAAGAATATGTTTTCTAGGCTGAGATTGATTGATTTTGCTTTGATGATAAATTATATCATAAAGAAGCAGTATATCAAGTCAAGATCTTTGTAAACATTTATGTCTTTCGGTGTTCAATATCTTTTACCCTTGAATTGGATAAATAAATGGATATAATATCGAAACAAAACTTCACAAATCCAAAATCTTATATTCCAGTAAAATTACTGAAATATAATGTATAAAAAAATTAAATTTTTTATACTGAATTTATGCAAGTTGTGGTATAATTACTGCGAAGTAGTTGCTGTGATAAACAGGAGTTCAAACAAATATGATTAATCTAGTAGCATTCCGCCCTGGTGTTATTAGTCAGCGCACAGAATTTATAGTACAAACTTCAATATATAAATATCTCCAAGAACGTTATGACTATAGGTTCACTATCGTCAAGTCGGAAGAAGAAAATTATCAAGACCCAGCGTTCCAGATCATTGCCCTTCCCAAGAAAATCTGGCAAGGTCGTTTATCTAGGCTGAAAGTTCCAAAATTAAATTTGAATAACAAATATCTTAATCCAATTTTTACTCAGGCTAGTTGCGTCTTAACTGTAGATCCAACCATGTACCCACAAGGTTTATTGGCTATTAAAAATGCAAATCGATTCAAGAAGCCAATATTGCTTAATGTTTCCTTAACCGTTAGAGGTGTACCTGAAGACTTTACTTGGAATCTAAGACGTCGTTTATGGGTGAGAACAGCACTTTACCAAACTAAAGGAATAATGGGAACAGTTCCTAAATGCATTGAACGTTTTCAAGATATAGGTCTTTTTGACGAAGTAATTGCTCCTAAATTTAATATTATTGGACATCCTATAGATACTCAAAAGTTCACACCTAAGCCTAAACTTTCTGAGCAGGATGGGATACTACGAGTCTTAGTTATATCTAGAATGATTCCAGAAAAGGGATTACTTTATATTTTAGAAGCCATGACGCCCTTATTGCAAACACGCAGTAATTTAATTTTGCAGTTTCTTGGTTCAGGTCCAATGCGATCCTTGTTGGAAGCTGAAGTTGTAGAACGTGGATTTCAAGAAAAAGTAATATTTTTGAATTCCGTTTCTCATCAAGAAGTACCTGAAATTTTAGGGGCAGCAGATATATTTGTCAATCATCCCGTGAGTATCGATCATTGGGAAGAGTATTTTGGTATTGCGAACCTTGAAGCAATGTCTTGTGGTTTGCCTTGTGTGCTAACCACCTGTGGCGGTATTCCTTATGTTATCCGAGAGAAAGATTTAGCTGTCTTTGTTGAAGAACGGAATATTGTTCAGTTACGAGAAGCTATTTCCTGTCTTATTGATTCTGAACAAAAGCGACATGAAATGGGACAAAGAGGACGTCAATATGTCGAAAGCTACTATGCAGAACCTATGGACGCCTAGTACTATCATCGTATTGTTCCAGGTTGTTTGATTGAACATTAAAGATAAAGCTGGGGAAATAGCCTATGTAAAAATAATCCCATATACATAATACCAAACTCTATTTTGCATTTCAGTGTTTTCGGTATTTTAGTACCAACCTGGTGTCAGGTAACAGGTAATTTTCTAACGAAAAAAAGGGGTAAATATAACTATTGCACCAACTTTTTAACTCTTGAAATAGCCGCATATAAGTTGAAAGAACGCATCATTATAGTTCCAACAAACCTTAACTCTTTAATCAAGAAATTTATTAAAATTATCACAATTAAGTAAGTAATAATTGTTGCAATTGTTGCCCCCATTGCTCCATAATTAGGAATAAGTAGAAAGTTCAAAATCAAATTAACTATCGCGCCCATAGTTGTTAAAATAAGATTAAACTTTAATTTCTTTTCTAGGGTTAAAACAGTACTTCTTGCCACCCCAAAACAACTATTAAATTGAGACCAAACATAAACCGACAACAAAGTTCCAGCTGCCTCAAAATCTGAGCCATAGATAACCTGAATGATATAGTGAGATAAAAGTGAAACTGGGATAGCACTAGCTAACCATATAAACGTTGATATGTCAAAGTAAACCTGAACTTTATCGAGATAATCCTGATAATTTTCCTCTTTGAGTGCTGTCAATTTGGGCAATATTGATGAAGCTAATGTCATAGGAAATAAATCTAAAATTCCCGATATTTTAACAGCCGCTGCATAAAATCCCAATTCGGACTTATTTGGTAACATTGAACCTAGCATTAACTGATCGATATTAACATAAATATAAATAGCGATTCCCGCTGCAACCAGCATCCACCCCTCCTTTAGTAATTCTTTAGCTCGTTTCCAGTTAGTTCGCCATGCTCGAATGTGATTTCCCCGACTTTGATAAACAATGACTAGCCCGATTGAACCCAACACTATCTCCGCCAATCTCGCCCAAGCAAAGGCAATCAGGGGGGCTTGTAGCTGAATTAGCCCAACTCTAATCGCTGCCATAAACACATAGGCAGAATTCTTGGCAACAACTGTATATTTTGACTGGATTTGGGATTGAAACCAGAAATCAATTGTATTAAATGCGTTAAAAAAGGTTCCGGCAGCGATGATTCCCACTAGCCAGTGAGTTAAAGGTTCATTGGGTTGTAGCCAATGGATTATTCCTATGGCTGCCAATAGGGTAACTAAACCACCAGTTAATTGAAGGGCAAATGTTGTACCTAGGGTTTCATTTTTAGTGGTGGGAGTGCGAGCAATATCACGCACGACAATGGTTTTCAACGCTTGCAGGCTAGCAAATCTAAACATACCCACAAAGCTTATCGCGTAGGTGAGCATACCAAACTGGGTTGGTCCGAGATAACGAGTCACCCAGACTCCAACCACTAAACTCAGTCCAAGTTCTAGAAATTTGCTAAAAACCAGCCACCCGATATTGCTGAGGACTTGGCGTAAACCTGGACTAAGCTTTTGAGTGAGTGAAGCGATTTTTTCTAGCATTAAAATGGCATTCCTGATTAAACGTGATTGAGGATTGGTTTCTGCGTACAACGATGACTCAGTTCAATCACTATAGTGATTCTTATCCTCCGGGCTGATCGGGGAGGATGAAGACATTGACTCAAACGCTAAACTGTGCTGGATAGGGGAATTATCACTGATATCTTCTGCTGTCATGTCCATAGTCAACCTAGCTGTCATCAAGACATAAAATGCCCAACCACTAGAGATAGAAACTAGAGAGGTTTCTGTAAAATTGGTGATCATTAACCAGGTAAAAATAATCAGTGGCAATCCAGATGTACTATCTTTTGTGCGAATCAGATGCAATACTCCATAGTAAATATTTACTAACAATGATAGGCTAAATAAGCTCAATCCAATCCAGCCAAAATTAAGACCTATATCTAAAAAACCATTGTGAGAGTGCGGGGGTTTATAACCATTAGGAGTTCTGACGTTAAATGAAGGGTCATTCGGTCCTCGCCATTCCTGCCAAAACCCTCCATATCCATAGCCAAACAAAGGATATTTGTTAATAGCATCAACAACTTGTGCCCAGATATATGTGCGACCGGTTAAAGTCATATCCTTCCCCAGCTTGTCAACGATAATATACTCGGCATTCTCTGTAATCAAAATCACTAGGGACACGGCAATTGCCAGAAATACACCCATACAGGCAAAAGCCGTTCTTGGTGGTAAACGTTTGAGAAATCGGAGAAATCCTAAGAGACATATCAATATAAATATTAATGCTTTCCCCATACCACTCCCAGCTTGTTGTACGAAGACAACGCCTAACATAGCTAAACTCATGAAGATAAACTTATACTTTCTGGATACATCGACTGACCATAAGTAAAGGATAATTGCGCTTACAGCCATTGTTGGACCCGCATAATTTTTATGCCCTAAATGTTCCGTTCCATATACTAAAATAAGAATAACAGCGATGCCATGATACCAAGTTAACATCGCAAGTAACTCTTTCCAGGTATACTGCTTACCAATATAAATTAATGCCAGGGTAACTCCTATATGAACAAGGCTTGCTTTTAACGTATAACCTGGAAGGTTAGAAAATGAAAAAGACAAAAGCATTATCAGAATATAGCCACAAAAAAATAAATTTTTTTTAAAGAAAGACGAAACAATATAAACGGCATCTTTAAGGTTACTATTTAACCTTGGCGCTAATAAAACAAGACAAGCGATATAAGTCGCTAGAGTTATGCTAATAGTAGGCAAAGTCGTATCTCTTAGAGTCAAAACCTGAGGATGAAATTTATTCATCAGTCCTAGTCCTAGGGTGACTTTGCCGATAATTAACATAAGTAAGGTGGCACAAGCTTGTTCAAAGAGCTTAGACCATCGATTATTGGAATTAATTAATTGAAACGCTACAACGAAATAGACTGACCCGACACAAAGGAGTAAGGTTAGAATCAGGGGATGTAAAATTAATTCTTTCACTATAATGACCTTTGATAGATAAACCTGGAAATCATAAAAATCCCAGCCACATTAAGACTTTGACGCTATTTCTATACATTTGCTAGACGCTGCCTCTCCTCCCCTACTTGAGGGAGTACATAATCCTTAATTTTTTTTAACTGAGGGTCAAATTTTAATTATACAGATAAAATTGGAGAGTATCCATAAAGAGATAGCCTATGCGCTATGTACCTAAGCAACTGACTTACCCAGTCGGTGTAGCTGTGTTTTTAGGCTTTTCCCTAACGCTCAGCTACCCCAGTTCTATCACTCGGGCACAACTGCCAAACTTTGAACAATTACAGCCTCAACCCCCACCAAGGAACTTGGCACAATCCCAAACTGAGTATACTTTAGGCGGAGGCGATCGCATTCGCCTGGATATCTTGGAAGTGCCTCAATATAGCGGAGACTATCAAATCCCGCCTGGAGGCTCACTCACCCTGCCCCTGATTGGGAGTGTATCACTGGAGGGACTTACCGAACAACAAGCTGCCCAAGTCATTTCGGCTCGATATCAAAGTGTGATCAAACGCCCTCTAGTCACCGTCACCCTGCTCAGTCCTCGCCCTTTTAATGTGTCTGTTTCTGGGGAAGTCAATCGTCCAGGGTCCTATACCCTATCCTTTACAGGTGGCGTCGGAGATCCTCCAGGGATACAATAC
>CAZNNK010000395.1:0-6540 GCA_964574085.1 uncultured Coleofasciculus sp. | reverse complement strand
GTTACGGTCATACCAGACGGTTCCAATAATCAGGTCATCAATATCATCATTGTTAATATCTCCCGCATTACTGACGGAGACGCCTGAACGTTCATGTTCCTCAACGCCATTAATCACAAAGCCATTGCTGCCATTCAGGTCGGCTAAGTTTAAAAATGACTGGAAACTACTACTTTGTGCGGCAATAATGGCTTCCGGTCGTGTCACTAAATTGACCGTCTGTTCTAAATCGTCATCAGGATTAACGCTGCTACTTGCCAAAACCGCATCGTAGGTCGCCATTACATCTGCCGGAAATGCTGGTAGTGTCTTAATCTCACCCGTTTTAACTTGTAAATCCCAGTCACCCCCTAAAGCCGCACTACCTGTGAGATTGACAGAAGCCGCTATCTTCGCACCCGTTAACTGACTCAACCAATCGATAAAAGAGATGCCTTGAGGCAATAATGTGGGTAACTCCGCTGCCACATTACAACCATAAATTAGGATATCTGCATCAGCCGTTAGCGCCTCAGACCAGCGTTGTAAGTCCCTAGCGTAATCTTGAAGCGTCGAGATGTTGAGCTGACTATTACCTAGATATAAACATCCTGGTGAGCCGTGAGAGACAATATGAATCGCTTGAATGTTTCGGCATCCAGCTAAAACTTGGGTAATTTGTTTGACCCCATCTACCCTTGGGTCAAGGACAATTCCCTCAGCTTCTGGGATAATGCCTTTAACTAATGTAGAATAATTCTCAATAGTCGAGTCAATGAAAACTAGGATGCCACGATTGTGAGATAGCATCGTTTTTGTTGCACCAAATTCAATATAAGAACACTACAGTGACACTGCTTATACTAGGTATCTTTACTGATTAATCTGAATTTTGGGGCTGCTTTGAAACAAAAAAATAATATTATTTGCTTTTCTTAAAGCTAAGCAATAAATCTTTTTTTTTAATCTAACTTCAATATTTCTTTTTTATGAGGATTACGTTAAAAAATTATAACACTATCCCCCGATAATATGTAGTTTTGCAAACATTTTTATCAGGATTCCCGCTTTGCTGACAATTTTTGTTAGATGAGACAGTCCTATCCTAATTAAGTCAGGGCGCACGTCTGTAGTCAGGGCGCACGTCTGTGCGCCCCTACGATTTCGGGCTGCTGTTGACTGGTGAAAACTGAGGATTTGGCACAACCCAATGTTCACGCACACACCCTTTAATCTGTTGCCACCATGACATCTGTCGCTTTAACAACAGCATACGCTTCCTTACCCTCGGCGAGACCGAGTCGTTCCGCCGAAGACTTGGTGATAATTGCCGTCATTTCCACCCCAGGAGCAACTTCTATTGTCACCTCACTGTTCACAGAGCCAGGTACAACCTTTTTTACTGTTCCTTTAAAGGTATTGCGAGCGCTAATTTCCATAGTTCAATCCCTGCTTTAGTCATTGGTTCACCAGCTAATAATACCAAAAATAACTGAATTTTCTGATTTTGCTGAATATTTTGATGAAAACAGGAAATTGTATTATTTTACTCACTTTTACCCTCGCAGAACTGATATAGCCTAGTCAGACGACCGAAGGCAAAAATGCGGCATAGGTAATGGTTTTTATCTCACAGCAGTTTATCGAACAGTTAATCAAAGAAGACGTTCCCTATTTTGATTTAACCACTCAGGTGTTAGGGATTGGCGATCGCATGGGGACAATCCGCTTTACCACTCGCGCCAAAACCGTTCTAGCCTGCACCGAAGAAGCCGCCAGTATCTTACGCCAAACTGGGGCAGAGGTGACAGCCATCTTGGCGACAGGTGAAATCTTGGACGCGGGAATCCCATTTCTCAGTGCTACCGGAAACGCCGCCGCCTTGCATCTGGCTTGGAAACCTGCCCAGAATTTACTGGAATATGCCTGTGGAGTCGCCACCAAAACCTACAATCTAGTGCAGATAGCACAAGCGGCGAATCAAAATGTAATGCTCTATACCACTCGCAAAGTCATCCCAGGAACCAAACCCATCGCCGTGAAAGCCATCTTAGCAGGTGGGGCATATCCTCATCGACTAGGAGTTTCAGAAACCGTTTTAATCTTCCAACAGCATCTCAACTTTCTGGGCGGAATTGACTCCCTCCTTCAGCAACTCCCCGTAATTAAGCGTCAGGTTAAGGAAAAGAAAATTATTGTTGAAGTTAAAGATATGGCTACCGCCTTGAACCTAGCCGCGTCAGGCATCGATGGGATTCAATTTGATAAAGTAAACGCTGAGGTATTAGCCGAAACAATTCCCCAACTCAAGTCCATGAATCCAAGGCTGATGACCCTGGCGGCTGGCGGGATTAATGACGCTAATATTGCCAATTATGCAGCAACTGGCGTAGATGGGTTAGTGTTAACCGCTCCCTATTATACCAAGCCATCTGATATTCAGGTGGAAATTGAACCGTTAGTCTAAGAAAACAGACTATCGAGAATTGCAAAATTTATCATGTATAATTTGGGTTTATTGTTAATCGGTGGATAGTTGAAACAAAGTTGCATAGTCATCCAAGTTAACAGTCAGAATAAGTCAAAAGTTAAATGAATCAACGACGTGTTTTTCCCTTAATGGTATGGATGGTGGTGGCTTTTTTAATCGTTGTGGGTTGTTCTCAAGGAACACCTCCGAACTCTTCCGCCACATCACCTGAATCGGTAGAACTCATGGTATCAACAGCAGCTAGTCTACAGGATGCCATGAAAGCGATCGCGCCCTTGTATACTCAAGACCAAGCTAACGTTACCATCACCTACAACTTTGGCTCCTCCGGTTCTCTGCAACAGCAAATCGAACAGGGAGCGCCTGTGGATGTCTTTCTGTCCGCCGCGCCAAAACAGATGAACGCTTTGCAAGAGAAAGACTTACTGTTAACGGATACACGCAAAGACTTATTGAAAAATTCAATTGTTCTGGTTACACCAAAGGATAAAACCGATATTTCTAATTTCAAAGGATTAACGACTGATAAAGTGAGCAAAATTGCAATTGGAGACCCGGAAAGTGTACCCGCTGGACAATATGGGAAAGAAGTCCTAACTTCACTGAATTTATATAAACCCATCCAAGATAAACTGGTTTTCGCCAAAGATGTGCGCCAAGTCCTCTCTTATGTAGAAACCGGAAATGTTGAGGCAGGTTTAGTCTACGCCACGGATGCTAACGTATCAGATAATGTCAAAGTTGTCGCCACGGCATCAGAAACGTCTCACGCACCAATTATTTATCCAGTTGCGGTATTAAAAGAAAGTAAAAATCTGGATTCAGCGAAAGCCTTTGTGCAGTTTCTCTCTACTGAACCTGCTAAAACTGTGTTTGAAGCGTATGGTTTCAGCTTGGCTAGCGATTAACAATTGAAAGGATTAAAATACCTATCAAACTGAGCAATGGTGCGTTACGTTTCACTAACGCACCCTACTCTCTACTGGCGTGACGACTATTGTAAATGTCCTTCCCCAACCACCAACTCCCTCTGCGTACCTCTGCGCTTACCTCTGCGTACCTCTGCGTTAAAAAAATAATCCTACCATTTCACCGTTTAATCGAGGCGAGTTTATAGGTTAGGTTTATAGGCTAAGGTGCCCTACTACGAACCTAATATATAAAAAAGATAGTTAAACTACAGAAAACCCTAGGAAAAGCTGAGATATTATCAATCGAACTATCCCCCAACCTTCTCGCCATAATTCGATTACTGGACGAATAGAATGCCCTATTCAGATTTATCTCCACTGTGGATTTCGCTAAAAACCGCATTTGTCGCGACAATCTTCGCTTTCTTAGTGGGAATTGCCGCCGCCCGATGGATGTATGGCTATCGCGGTAAAGCAAAAGGATTAATTGATGGGTTTTTTACTCTCCCCCTGGTGCTACCGCCGACAGTTATCGGTTTTCTACTACTACTCATTTTGGGCAGAAATAGTCCCGTGGGACAATTGTTAAAGCACCTGGGAATTACTATAATATTTTCCTGGTCAGCGACGGTAATCGCGGCTACAGTTGTGGCGTTTCCTTTGATGTATAAAACAGTACTGAGTGCCTTTGAACAAATTGACAAGGATTTGATTCATTGCGCTCGGACATTAGGGGCATCAGAATGGCGAATTTTTTGGCAGATTCTATTACCCTTGGCATTACCTGGCGTGGTTTCGGGAACAATTTTAGCCTTTGCCAGGGCTTTAGGAGAATTTGGTGCCACATTAATGTTAGCAGGTAGTATTCCCGGCAAAACTCAAACCATGCCGATCGCGATCTTCTTTGCCGCAGAAGCAGGTAAGATGGGGGAGGCGTTAAACTGGGTGCTGCTGATGGTCGCGATCGCACTCTTGGTAATCGCCGCAATCAACTACTGGTCAGGAACACAGCACTCCGCCAAGTGGCACGCGATCGCGCATTGGTTCTCCTGGCTTCCCCCTTTTGAAGGGGAACGGGAGGGGGATCTAAAAAGGGGGACAAGAGGGAGATATAAAAGGACGGACTACAGAGGGATCAGATATAGCAATAAAGGACTTTTTGTTAACCTAAAAAAGCAATTACCTGGATTTACATTAGACGCCCAATTAGAAGCCAAGGGACAGCCATTAGGACTCTTAGGCACATCCGGTTCCGGTAAAAGTATGACGCTGCGCTGCATTGCGGGATTAGACTCACCCAACCAAGGGCGAATTGTTCTCAATGGACGAGTTTTATTTGATTCGCAACGGGGGATTAATATTCCCAGTCGTCAACGCCGGATTGGTTTTGTGTTTCAAGATTATGCCCTATTTCCTCATTTAACCATTGCCCAAAATATTGCATTTGGTCTGCAAAAATTGCCCAAACTGGAACGCAGACAGCGCATTGCCAAATATATGGAGATGATGCAACTGCAAGGCTTAGAAAACCGCTATCCTGAGCAAATTTCCGGCGGACAGCAACAGCGAGTTGCTTTAGCTAGGGCTTTGGCAATTCATCCAGAAGCCTTACTCTTAGATGAACCCCTTTCCGCCTTGGATACCTATTTACGCAGTCGAATTGAAAGGCTGTTGAGTGAAACGCTTTCCACCTATGAAGGCGTGACACTATTTGTCACCCATAAGCTAGAAGAAGCGTATCGAATCTGCCCGAATTTACTGATTCTTTCCCAGGGAAAAGTAATTGCTAATGATACCAAAGAGACTATTTTTGAACGTCCTCCTAGCTTTGAAGTCGCCCAGGTTACTGAATGTAAAAACTTTTCCACCGCCCGGATGATTGAACCCCAAACAATTGAGGCGCAAGACTGGGGTTGTGCGCTTCAGGTGGTTGAACCAATTCCTAACAAATTAACGTATGTGGGAATTCGCGCCCACCACTTCACCTTTCCTAAGCATCCCGATGGAGAGAATACCTTTCCCTGCTGGCTGGTGATGACCAGTGAGACGCAACACCGGACAACTTTATATATTAGACTGCATCAGCCTCCGGCTCACGCCCAAGACTACCACCTACAAGTTGAGGTTTACAAGGAAAAATGGGCAAATCTTAAAGACCGCCCCTTTCCCTGGTACGTTCGTTTAGACCCATTGCGACTAATTTTGATGGAACAATAACTGACGATTATGTCCGGAAACCTTGACAAAAACCGGGATCTACAAACTTGACCCATTAAGTATTCTTATGTATAAGAAATGGTTAAAATTAGGTTAAAATCAGAGAACATCCCTCATGTTTAGGGAAGGTAAAGTAGATACTATTTGGCTAATGCTCAAGGTAGGAACCTTAATTCGGGTTATCCGCCCTGAATATGCTGCGGGTATTCAGGGGATTATCCAAGGTCGTGAAGAGTCAGGACGTTGGATAGTCCGCTTAGAACAAAATTTAATGAATCCGAATGACGTTCCTCTGATGTTGTCTCTGGATGAATCTGACTTTGAAGTGATTCAGCCTGAGTAGTGGTTCGGTTATTTTTTGAGACGCTTGTTTGCATTACTCTGCCTCAATGTAATTGATTGTAAACAAGTTTAATTTTATAGCAATAAATTGCAATATTTCTCAGAAAATAATAGTCTCAAAAAGATAATTTAAATACAAAAAACCACAAGAGAGGCTGAGATACTATTCATCAGTTGAGCTATCTCATCCTATTTCTTTGGCAGAATAGTCACGCCTCCTAACCTTCCCTTAGTCAGGTGAGGTGGTGGGTGGGGTAGATCAAGTGTAATGTCTGACGAATTGGTATTACCCAGGTTTCTAAGAGAGGTTAGCAACGATGTCTCAAGACAATGTGATCAATTTACTCGAAGCAGGCGGAAAAGATAAAAAATTGCGAGCTAAATACGACGCTCTCAAAACCAAGGAAGAGTTTGTAGAAATGGCGGCTACTGATGGTTACGAATTTACCGTCGCTGACTTGGATGCTGTTTTGAAAGAAGCCGGGGACTCGTGGGAAGAGTCAGGCTTTCCACCTCGACGTTTGATTTGGTGGTAGGTTGTCATTTGTCATTTGTCAAAACACTGATTTCACGGATTTATTGGAGAGATAGGGGTAGGGA